>JAOPWF010000106.1 GCA_025965815.1 Mycobacterium sp. | reverse complement strand
TCGCGCAGACCGATGCGGAGAAGCGGGCCGCCATCGCGACCACACCGGCGCGCAAGCTGCGCGAGATCCGGATGGCGCTGACGCTCGACAAGACGTTCACCAAGCCGGAGATCCTCACCCGCTATCTGAACCTGGTGTCGTTCGGCAACAACGCGTTCGGGGTGCAGGACGCCGCCCAGACCTACTTCGGCATCAACGCCGCGGACCTGAACTGGCAGCAGGCCGCGCTGCTGGCCGGAATGGTGCAGTCGACGAGCACGTTAAATCCGTACACCAACCCCGAGGGGGCGCTCGCGCGGCGGAATGTCGTGCTGGACACGATGATCGACAACCTGCCCCAGGAGGCGGACGCGCTGCGGGCCGCGAAGGCCGAGCCGCTGGGCATCCTGCCGCAACCCAACGAACTGCCCCGCGGTTGCATTGCCGCCGGCGACCGCGCGTTCTTCTGCGACTACGCCCTGGAATACCTGGCCCGTGCGGGCATCAGTAAGGACCAGGTCGCCAAGGGTGGCTATCTGATCAGGACCACCCTCGACCCCGACGTTCAGGCACCGGTCAAGCAGGCCATCAACAACATCGCCAGTCCCGACATCAACGGGATCGCCAGCGTGATGAGCGTGGTCAAACCGGGCAAGGACTCCCATCCGGTGCTGGCGATGGCCAGCAACCGGACCTACGGGCTGAACAGCGACTCTGGCGAGACCATGCAGCCGCAGCCGTTCTCACTGGTGGGCGACGGCGCGGGGTCGATCTTCAAGATTTTCACCACGGCCGCGGCGCTGGACATGGGTATGGGTATAAACGCGCAGCTGGACGCCCCGAGCCGGTTCGAGGCCAAGGGGCTGGGCAGCGGCGGGGCCAAGGGCTGCCCGAAGGAAACCTGGTGCGTGCAGAACGCCGGCAGCTACCGGTCCCCGCTGAGCGTCACCGACGCGCTCGCGACCTCGCCGAACACCGCGTTCGCCAAGCTGATCTCGCAGGTCGGGGTGCAGCGCACGGTGGACATGGCGGTCAAGCTGGGCCTGCGGTCCTACGCCGACCCCGGCACCGCCCGCGCCTACGACCCCGCGAGCAACGAGAGCCTGGCCGACTTCATCAAGCGGCAGAACATCGGCTCGTTCACCCTGGGCCCGTTCGAGTTGAACGCGCTGGAGTTGTCCAATGTCGCGGCGACGCTGGCCTCCGGGGGCGTGTGGTGCCCGCCGAATCCGATCGACAAGGTCTTCGACCGCAACGGCCGGGAGGTTTCGGTCACCACCGAGACCTGCAACCAGGTCGTCCCCGAGGGACTGGCGAACACCCTCGCCAACGCGATGAGCAAGGACGACCAGGGCAACGGCACCGCAGCCGGCTCGGCCGGGTCGGCGGGCTGGGACCTGCCGATGTCGGGCAAGACAGGCACCACCGAGGCGCACCGCTCGTCGGGCTTCGTCGGCTTCACCAACAACTACGCCGCGGCCAACTACATCTACGACGACTCGGCCACCCCGTCCGATCTCTGCTCGTACCCACTGCGCCAGTGCGGGTCGGGTGACCTCTTCGGTGGCAACGAGCCCGCCCGCACCTGGTTCAACGCGATGAAGCCGATCGCCCACAACTTCGGCGATGTCAGGCTGCCGCCGACCGATCCGCGTTATGTGGACGGGGCACCCGGATCGCGGGTGCCGAGCGTGGCGGGTCTGAATCAGGATGCCGCCCGCCAGCGCCTGAAGGATGCCGGCTTCCAGGTTGCCGACCAGGCGACCCCGGTCAACAGCGGGTCGTCCTACGGCACGGTGGCCGGGACCTCGCCGAACGGCGCAACCGTGCCCGGCTCGATCATCACCATCCAGATCAGTAACGGGATCGCGCCCGCACCCCCCCCACCGCCAATCGGGGCACCACCGGTGGCCGGGTCGACGGTGATCCAGATCCCTGGCTTGCCACCGATCACGGTGCCGGTCCTTGGGCCGCCACCGCCGCCGGACGGGCCGCCACCGCCGTAGCAGCAGTGTGCTTTCGGCAACCCTGATACGGCTTGAGGGGTAACCCTCAGCGACGGGCAGTAGGCTGCCACCATGACTGCCGCGTCAGCCATCCTGAAAAGTACTGCCGCCGTGACCCTGGGCTCGGCCGCCGCCGGAATCGGATACGCCAGCCTGATCGAACGCAACGCGTTCGCGGTGCGGGAAGTGACAATGCCGGTTCTCACGCCGGGGTCCTCGCCGCTGCGGGTCCTGCATATCAGCGACATCCATATGCGCCCTCAGCAGCGCCGCAAGCAGGCCTGGCTGCGCGAACTCGCGCGCTGGGAGCCTGATCTGGTGGTGAACACCGGCGACAACCTGGCCCACCCCAAGGCTGTCCCGGCGGTGGTGCAGACACTCGGCGACCTGTTGTCGGTGCCCGGGGTGTTCATCTTCGGCAGTAACGACTACTTCGGGCCCCGGCTGAAGAATCCGGTGAACTACCTGACCAGACCGGACCACCGGACACAAGGCGTGCCGCTACCGTGGCAGGACCTGCGGGCGGCGTTCACCGAGCGCGGCTGGCTGGACATGACCCACACCCGCCGCGAGTTCGAGGTCGCCGGTCTGCACATCGCCGCCGCGGGCGTCGACGACCCGCACCTCGCGCGGGACCGCTACGACACCATCGCAGGCCGGGCCAACCCCGCGGCCAACCTGCGGCTCGGGTTGACCCATTCGCCGGAGCCCCGGGTGCTCGACCGCTTCGCCGGGGACGGCTATCAGCTGGTGATGGCCGGGCACACGCACGGTGGGCAGCTGTGCCTGCCGTTCTACGGCGCGATCGTCACCAACTGCGAGCTGGACCGCACGCGGGCGAAGGGGGCGTCGCGCTGGGGCGCGAACATGGGCCTGCACGTCTCTGCGGGTATCGGTACGTCGCCGTTCGCCCCGCTGCGGTTCTGCTGCCGGCCCGAGGCCACGCTGCTGACGTTGGTCGCCGCGCCGATCGGCGGACAGGACGCCGGAGCCCGCGCAGCACAGTCGCACCCGACTGCTTCCGTGCGGTGAGCCGGCCGCGGTGACAGAGCCGGTCTCCGTCGCGGTACGCAGCCAGCCCCGCCGCTGGGTCGACAATGCCGTCCGGCTGATCGAGGCCGATGCGCGGCGCAGCGCCGACACCCACCTGCTGCGCTATCCGCTGCCCGCGGCCTGGTGCGACGGCGTGGACGTCCAGCTGTACCTCAAGGACGAGACGACCCACATCACCGGCAGCCTCAAGCACCGGCTGGCGCGGTCGCTGTTCCTGTACGCGCTGTGCAACGGCTGGATCGGCGAGAACACCACCGTGGTGGAAGCGTCGTCGGGTTCGACGGCGGTCTCCGAGGCCTACTTCGCTGCGATGCTCGGGCTGCCGTTCATTGCGGTGATGCCCGCAACGACCAGCGCGTCGAAGATCGCCCTGATCGAATCCCAGGGCGGGCGTTGTCATTTCGTTGAGCAGTCGTCGCAGGTGTATGCCGAGGCCGAGCGGCTGGCAGCCGAGACGGGTGGGCACTACCTCGACCAGTTCACCAACGCCGAGCGGGCCACGGACTGGCGCGGCAACAACAACATCGCCGAGTCGATCTACGCGCAGCTCCAGGACGAACAGCACCCGATTCCGGACTGGATCGTGGTGGGCGCGGGCACCGGTGGGACCAGCGCGACGATCGGCCGCTACATCCGCTACCGCCGCCACGCCACCCGGTTGTGTGTGGTCGACCCGGAGAACTCCGCGTTCTTCCCGGCCTACGCCGAGGGCCGCGACGACGTGGTCACCGGGATCTCGTCACGCATCGAGGGCATCGGGCGCCCGCGGGTGGAGCCGTCGTTCCTGCCGCATGTGGTGGACCGGATGGTGACGGTACCCGACGCGGCGTCGGTCGCCGCCGCCAGGCACGCCAGCCGG
>JAOPWF010000828.1 GCA_025965815.1 Mycobacterium sp. | reverse complement strand
GACCACGGCAACCTGCAACTGCGGTCGCGCAGCGGTCGCGACGTCACCGGCGAATACCCGCAGTTGCAGGCGCTCGCCGCAGACCTGGCCGAGCACCACGTGATGCTCGACGGTGAGGTGGTCGCGCTCGACAACTCCGGCGTGCCGAGCTTCGGCGAGATGCAGAACCGCGCGCGGTCGACCCGCGTCGAATTCTGGGCATTCGACCTGTTGCAACTCGACGGACACTCCCTGCTGCGGGCGAAGTATGAGGATCGCCGCCGTCTGCTAGAAACCCTGGCCGACGGTGGCGCCGTCACCGTGCCCGACCTGCTGCCCGGTGACGGTGCCGACGCGCTGGAGTACGCGCGCAAGCAACGCTGGGAGGGTGTGGTCGCCAAGAAGCGGGACTCGACCTATCAGCCCGGACGGCGATCGACGGCGTGGATCAAGGACAAGAACTGGAACACCCAGGAGATTGTGATCGGTGGCTGGCGGGAGGGGACCGGCGGCCGCACCAACCGCATCGGTGCGCTGCTGATGGGCATTCCCGGCGAGAACGGTCTGGACTTCGTGGGGCGGGTAGGTACCGGCTTCACCGAGCGTGAACTCACGAAGCTCAAGCAGATGCTGGAGCCGCTCGAGACCGACGAGTCTCCTTTCAATACAAAACTTTCCACCCAGGACGCCAAGGGCGTGCACTTCGTGCGGCCGGAGCTGGTCGGCGAGGTCCGCTACAGCGAATGGACCAGTGACGGCCGGCTGCGCCAGCCGAGCTGGCGGGGAATACGACCGGACAAAAAGCCCGAAGAGGTCGGGCGGGAACCGATGTCAGTCCCTGGCGGCTAGGAGGACTGCGAGCCCAGGAGCGAAGTACGGCAACAGGTTTGAGCGAGTCGTTCAGCCGGGTAGCTTTTCGGCGAGAACATCGCCCGTTTCGAGGAACGGCTTCCCTTCGAACAGGAAGGCATTCTCCCGAAGCGCCTCTGCGACCTCACCGGTCAAATGGGCCTGCCTCGCGGCGTCGTCCGGAAAGCTGCTGAAGAGTCCAAATGTAGTGACCCCGAACCGAATACCGAACCAGGCGCTGGTACCCGGCTCGTCCTTGACCATCGGCAGACCATTGGCGATAAGCTCCGCTACCTCTTGCGCCTTGGTCGGCTTGGCCTGTAGCCGAACGAGCAACGCTACTGTGCCCATGACGTGTCTCCTCTGTGTGTGAACGCAACCCGGCCAGGGGTGTCCGATCCCATCCCCAAGGCAACGGTAGGTTTCGCCCGCGAGATATGAACCGGGCCAACGGGGGCAACTCGGCTGGAGCTCTTGGGCCTACCGGGTTGAACTGGTGGGGTGGATTCAGTCCGCGCCGATTGCGAATCCGTGGCTGCCGGCGCCCATCGGCGGTGCGATGACGAAATGGCGTAGCGGCCTAATCTAGGTGCACACGCGATGCGCCGGGAGACTGCTGTCATCCGGCCTCGTGTGCTTTCGGTGCACCGGTCCGACGGACTGCTACAAGGTCAGAAGGTGCCTGATGCCGAAACTGGGTGAGCGTGCCGTCCAACCGCTGGCGCCGCTACGACAAGATGCGCCGGACTCCAAAGGGTCTGCGCCGCGGCCGGACAGCCGATCGCCTCCCCAGGACCCGACGGGTCCGGTGAGCGGAGCCGAGGTGCCGCAGTAACCCCGTTCGTGTCCAGGGCCAGTGGCGCTTGCCCCCGGGCGGTGACATCGTTGAGTCGTGAGCGATTTGGATGACAGCACAGCAGACTCCGACTACAGCGCCGAAGAGGACGATCAGCTTCAGGAGGAGGACACCCTCATCGACCGTGGTGTCGACGACGTCCTCGACGAGGGATATTCACCGCCCGACCGGCCGCACCCGGGTGATCGCCGCGATCCCGAGACCATGGATGAGCTGCTTGCCGGAGAGGAGCCGGATCCGGCGATGCAGATCGATGACCCAGTCGACGACGAGACTGAGTTTGCGGACGGGAATGAGGTGGGCGACCAACGAGCGGGGCGACTGGTTGCGCAGGACGACGGTCTGTCCGGCGACGAAGAGGAAGAACTCTGGAGTAGTGACGTAGGGATCGATGGCGGTGCAGCCTCGGCCGAGGAAGCCGCGGTCCACATCATCGATGATGTTGACGACGATGATAAGTAGACCGTTCGGCAGCGAAAGCGCTGTGGGTCAAGCCATATAGGATGACCCCGGGATGCTCAAACTGACCAGCATCAGGGTCAGCAGAAACCATCCTGCCCCCTGCCAGTACACCCACGTGCCTTGGGCCCGCCAGACCCGGTAGGTCTTGATGAACGCGCCGACGCCGCCGAGCAGAAGAATGAGCGGCACCGCCGATGCCACCACAACCGACTGGGGGGCCGTAAAAGCGAATGTGGCGAGTGCGATGCCCGCCACGATGACGACGACGGCGGTGTACCTCGCGGCCGCTCGATAGGCGGCCGGATCATTCCAGCGCTTCTCAACATCGTTTGTCATCGCTGTATCGCCGTCTACCCCAAAACTAGCCCGCCAATCGGGCGATCGACCGTAACGGAATCCGCAGCCACGCCGGCCGGTACCGGGCCTCGTAGGCGGCCTCATAGACCGCTTTGTCGAGCTCGTACGCATCGAGCAGCGCTGCGGAGTCGCGCGGGTCCGCGCCGGACCCGGCCGCGTACCCGTCGCAGAACGACCTACGGTTGCGCTCCACCCATTCGAGCGCGCGGGCGGCGAGCTGCTTGTCCTGCTCTTCCGGTGCCCGGTCCACCAGCCGCTGGTAGGCCGCATATTCATACGACCGCAGCATTCCCGCAACGTCACGCAGTGGTGAGTCCGGCCGGCGCCGCTCCTCAATGGGTTGACCGGGCTCACCCTCGAAGTCGATCAGCAGCCACGCCTCGGGGGTCCGCAACACCTGACCCAGGTGCAGGTCGCCGTGCACGCGTTGCATGGTGATGGTCTCCCCGGCCAGCTTGCGGAACCGTGCCTCGATGGCGGGGACGTACTGCTCCAATTCTGGTACCGCCGCCGCTGCTGACGACAGGCGCGCCAGCACCTCGTCGACGGGAAAGGTACCGGGGGAGGA
>JAOPWF010000796.1 GCA_025965815.1 Mycobacterium sp. | reverse complement strand
CCGCGGAGCCGGGACCGCCATGACGACGGCGTCGGCGTTCCAGCGGGCACCCTCGTCGTCAACCAGCCGCCAGCCGCCGTCCCAGCGGTCGACCCGCACGACCGACACCTGCGCCCAGCGCGGCCGGCCACGCCGGGCCAGCTCCTCGAGCAGCACCGTGTAGCCGCCGTCTACGGCGCCGAACACCGACCCCTCCCGCGCGGGCGGTAGCGCTTCACTTGCCGCGTCGATCAGGTTGGGTACACCACGGTCCAGCGCGGCGGCCAGGGTGGGGGCCGCGGAGCGCAGGCCGATATTCGCCGCCGATCCGGCGTACACCCCGGCCAGCAGCGGATCGACGGAGCGGGCCACCACCTGCTCGCCGAACCGGTCGGCGACCAGGGCGCCGACGGTGGGATCGTCGCCACGCCGCCAGACCAGCGGCCGGGTCCGTTCGTCCACGATCCGGGCGATCGTCATGTCGTCCACCAGCCCGACCAGCGACTGGGCCGACGTCGGGATGCCGTTGAGTGTGCCCTGCGGCAGTTGGTGCAGCCGCCGCTGGCTGTAGATCAGCGGCCGCACACCCGTTGTCCCGATCTGCTTATCGGCCAGGCCCAGCTCGGCCAGCAACGCGGGGACCTCCGGCCGGCCCGCGACGAAGGCCTCCGCCCCGACGTCCATCGGCTGGCCGCCGACGCGTTCGGTACGCAACACGCCGCCGAGGCGGTCCGCGGGGTCGAACAGGGTGATCGTCGCGTCCGGCCCGGCCGCGTGCCGCAACCGATAGGCGGCGACCAGACCCGAGATCCCGCCGCCGACAACGCAATACGACGGGCTCACAGCGTGTGCACCAGTGACACAACGTCGGTGACGATGCCCGGATCGGTGCCGGGCAGCACCCCGTGGCCCAGGTTGAACACGTGGCCGGCGGCGCCCGCGTCGACCGCGCGACGCCCGTCGTCGACCACCGCACGGGCGGCGCGTTCGGCCGCCGGCCAACCGGCCAGCAGCACAACCGGGTCGAGGTTGCCCTGCAGCGCCTTGCCGGGCTCGACCCGCGCGGCGGCGTCGGCCAGCGAGGTGCGCCAATCCACGCCGACCACGGTCGCTCCGGCGGACGACATGGCGCCCAGCAGCTCGGCGGTGCCCACCCCGAAATGCGTCATCGGCACGCCGGCGCCGGCCAGCGAGCCGAACACCCGCGTGCTGTGCGGCAGCACGTAGGCCCGGTAGTCCGCCAACGACAGGGTTCCGGCCCACGAGTCGAAGAGCTGGATCGCGTCCACGCCCGCGCCGAGCTGCACCTGCAGGAACGCGATGGTCAGGTCGGTCAGCGCCGCCATCAGCGCGTGCCAGGTGTCCGGTTCGGCGAGCATCATCGCCTTCGTGCGTTCGTGGTTTCGGCTGGGGCCGCCCTCGACGAGGTAGGACGCCAGCGTGAACGGCGCTCCCGCGAACCCGATCAGCGGAACGGCGCCCAGCGCGGGCACCAGCAGTGAAACCGCATCGGCGATCGGTTGAACCTGTTGATGTTCAAGCGGTTTCACCGTCGACACGTCGGCGGCGGTACGCACCGGATGCGCGATCACCGGGCCGACATCGGGCACGATGTCCAGCTCGATACCCGCGGCCCGCAGCGGCACCACGATGTCGGAGAACAGGATGGCGGCGTCGACACCGTGACGGCGCACCGGCTGCAGCGTGATCTCGGCGACTAAGTCTGGGTCGAAGCAGGCCGCGAGCATGCTGGTCTTGGCGCGCAGGGCCCGGTACTCCGGGAGCGAACGGCCGGCCTGGCGCATGAACCACACCGGTACTTGTCGGGGTTTACGGCCGTTCGCCGCGGCCAGATAGGTCGACTCGGGCAGGTCGCGACGGTTACTCATCGGCTCCCATGCTGCCACGCACAGGGAAATCGGCGCGCCTGCGCCCGCGCCCGAACCGATGGGGCTAGCGTCAAATGAGTGACCTCCGCCGAACCGGCTCAGTTCAGCGAAGCGGTGGCGGCGATGAACGCCGCGACCGTGCGGCCGGAAATTGAGCTGGGCCCGATCCGCCCGCCGCAGCGGCTGGCGCCGTTCAGCTATGCCGTCGGCGCGGAGGTTCGCCATCCCGAGACCGACATCGTTCCGGAACGGTCCGAGGGCGACGCGTTCGGCCGGCTGATCCTGCTGCACGACCCCGAAGGCGCCGAGGCGTGGGACGGCACCATGCGGCTCGTCGCCTACATCCAGGCCGACCTGGACTCCAGCGAGGCGGTCGACCCGCTGCTGCCCGAGGTCGCCTGGAGCTGGCTGGTCGACGCGCTGGAGTCGCGCTCCGAGCACGTCACCGCGCTCGGCGGCACGGTGACCGCGACGACGTCGGTCCGGTACGGCGACATCTCCGGGCCGCCGCGCGCGCACCAGTTGGAGCTGCGGGCCTCGTGGACGGCGACGACACCGCACCTGGAGATCCACGTCGAGGCGTTCTGCGAGGTGCTCGAGTACGCCGCGGGCCTGCCCCCGGCGGGAGTCACCGACCTGGGCTCCCGCTCCCGCGCCTGAGATGACAGACGCAGCCGAGGGCGACGCCGGAGATCCCGAGCCGACGCCACTGCTGGAACCCGCCGACGGCGTTCCCGGGCTGTCCGTGACGACCTCCGAAATCGCTTCGGCCGCAGCACTTCTGGCCTCGGGTCACGGACCGTTCGCGATCGACGCCGAGCGCGCGTCGGGTTTCCGGTACTCCAACCGCGCGTATCTGGTGCAGATCCGCCGGGCCGGAGCCGGCACCGTGCTGATCGACCCGGTCAGCCACGGCGACGACCCGCTGCGGGCCCTGGCCCCGGTCGCCGCGGTGCTGGCCGACGACGAGTGGGTCCTGCATGCCGCCGACCAGGACCTGCCCTGCCTGGCCGAGATCGGCATGCACCCGCCCGCGCTGTACGACACCGAACTGGCCGGGCGGCTGGCCGGCTACGACCGGGTGAACCTCGCCGCCATGGTGCAGCGGCTGCTGGGTCTGGGCCTGGTGAAGGGGCACGGCGCGGCGGACTGGTCGAAGCGGCCGCTGCCCGCGGAATGGCTCAACTACGCCGCCCTGGACGTCGAGGTGCTCCTCGAACTGCGGGCGGCGGTCGCCGAGGTGCTCGCCGAGCAGGCCAAGACCGATTGGGCGGCACAGGAATTCGAACACCTTCGGACCTTCGTCGCCCCGCCGAACCGGCGCGACCGGTGGCGGCGCACCTCGGGTATCCACCGGGTGCGTGACCGGCGGGCGCTGGCCGCGGTCCGTGAACTGTGGACGGCACGCGACCACATCGCCCGCAGGCGCGACATCGCCCCCGGACGCATCCTGCCCGACGCGGCGATCGTCGACGCCGCCGCCACCGACCCCAAGTCGGCCGCCGAACTGACCAGGCTTTCGGTGTTCGGCGGGTCGCGGCAGCGGCGCCGCGCGCAGGTATGGCTGGAGGCGCTGGACCGGGCCCGCAACAGCCAGGACCCGCCTGACGTACACGAGCCGCTGAACGGGCCACCGCCCGCCGCGCGGTGGAGCAGGCGCAAACCCGAGGCGGCGGCCCGGCTGGAGGCGGCGCGGACCGGGCTGACCGCACTGTCGCAGCAGGTGTCGGTGCCGACGGAGAATCTCATCACCCCCGACGTGGTGCGCCGGCTGTGCTGGGACTGGCAGCCCACCGACGACCCGGCCGCGGTGATCGAGGCGTTCCTGCTTGATGCTCAGGTGCGTCCGTGGCAACGGCACCTGGTCGTGCCGGTGCTGGCCGCGGCGCTGACGCCCGGCGATCCGCCGGCCGGTTCGGACGCGGAGGAACCGGCTGCCCCGCTAACGTGACTACCTGACCCGCGGTGCAACGCCGCTTCCAGACCGGGAGGTGTCGTTGGCCAAGCAGGAAGAGACGAAGGACGAGGAGGACCGGCAGCGCTTTGCCGACCGGGTCCTGGGTGCCGCCGAAGACGCTGTGTACTGGGCGATCTCGGTGCTCCTCGTCGTCGGGTCGGCCGCGCTGCTCGTCGCGCAGGTCAACACCTTCCTGAGCCTCAGAGACACGCCCGCCAGCAAGGTCATGCTCGAGGTGCTCGACGGCCTGCTGCTGATCTTCATCTTCGTGGAACTGCTGTATGCCGTGCGCACCTGCCTGCGGTCACATGAGATCGTCGCCGAACCGTTCCTCATCGTCGGTATCCTCGCCGGCATCAAGGAGATCGTGGTGCTCTCGGTCGAGGCCGCCACACTCCTGAGCAAGGGCCCCGAGTTCTCCCGGGCCGTGGTGGAGATCGGCGTACTGGGCGCGATGGTCCTGGTGCTGGCTATCGCCGCGTTCGTGTTGCGCGAGCGGCGCCCTGACACCGGGGACGCCGGCGAAAATTCTGGCCAGGGCTGACCCTGTGCCGCTCATCCTCGGTCCGGCCCTGCGCCACGTCGACGAAACCACCGCGCTGATCTGGGTGCAGACCCAGGGCCCGGGAACAGTCGAGGTCCTCGACTGCTCGGCGCCCACGTTCGAGGTACAGGGACATCACTACGCCCTGGTCACGGTCACCGGCCTGGCACCAGACTCGACCACCGAGTACCGGGTCAGCCTCAACGGCGAACAAGTGTGGCCGCTGCCCGACTCCCCTTTCCCACCGAGCGTCATCCGGACCCGGGGGCCGGCGTCCGCACACCGGGCGCGGATCGTCTTCGGTTCCTGCCGCTATCCGAAGACCGAGGTCGCGGAGATCGACTCCAAGCTGGGGCTCGACGCGCTGGACTGCTACGCCTCTCGGATGACAGGTCGCCCGATCGATGAATGGCCGGACGCTCTGATCCTGCTCGGCGACCAGGTCTATGCCGACGAGCTCACCCAGGAGGCGCTGCGTCACCTGGCCGGCCGCCGCAGCCGCCGTCGCGCGCGGGGCGCACGCCCGCCGGACGAGGTGGTGAGCTTCGGCGAATACGAAGAGCTCTACCGCCATTCATGGGGCAACCCGGAGATCCGGTGGATCATGTCCACGGTGCCCACGGCGATGATCTTCGACGACCACGACATCCGCGACGACTGGAACACCTCGGCGGCCTGGCGCACCGAGATCAACAAGGAGCCGTGGTGGCGCGACCGGATCCGGGCGGGGCTGGGCTCGTACTGGGTGTACCAGCACCTCGGCAACCTCAGCCCGTCCGAGTTGGCCAACAACGAGGACTACCAACACATGCTGGCCGCCGAGAGTGACCTCTGGCCGCAGCTGGCCGAGTTGGCCGACCGGGCGGACCGGGAAGTCGACAACAGCAAAGGAATCCGGTTCAGCTACCGATGGGACCTGGGCCGCAGCCGACTGATCATGATCGACTCGCGCAACGGCCGGATCCTGGAGTCCGGCGAGCGCATGATGGTCGGCGACCGCGAGTTCGGCTGGCTGGAGGACCAGGCCGAAGACGGCCTCGAGGAGCTGGACCACCTGGTGCTTGGCACGTCGTTGCCCTGGCTGCTGCCGCCCGCCATCAGCGATATGCAGACCGTCAACGAGATCGCCGCGAACCGTCCTGGCCCGCGGGGCCGGTTGGCCGAGAAGATCCGGCGGGCAGCGGATCTGGAGCACTGGCCCGCATTCCTCAAGTCGTTCCTGCGGCTGACCGAGCTCATCGCCCGAGTGGCCGGCCATCCGGCGGGCCCGGCGACGGTCACGGTGCTCTCCGGGGACGTGCACCACAGCTATGCCGCCCGTGCCGAGCTGATGGCGGCGGCTGCGGCGCCGGTGCACCAGCTGGTCTGCTCGCCGGTGCACAACTACGTGCCCAGCTACGTCAAACCCGCGTTCAGGATCGGATGGTCGCGACGGCTGGCGCCGATCAGCCGGCGCTGGGCACGCCGTAAGGGTTCCCCCGAGCTGCCGCTTACCTGGACGAACACCTGCGGACCCCTGTTCGGGAACACCATTGCCACGCTGCGGATGGACGGCCGCGACGCCGACGTGCTGTTCGAGCAGCCCCGCGATTCCGCTGCGCTCGATGAGGTCGGCCGGATCTCGCTTAGTCGAGCCGCTCGCTGACTTCGGACTCGGTGTCGGTGGCGCCGAGTGCGGCCACCCAGCCGGTGACCTGGCGGGCCACGTTGCGGTCGGTGAGGCCCACCGCGGTGAGCACTTCACCACGCGACGCCTGGTCCTGGAACTCCTGGGGCACGCCCACGTCCCGGCACGGCACGTCGACCTCGGCACGGCGCAACGCCGCGGACACCGCGGAGCCCACGCCACCGTTGACGCCGTTGTCCTCGAGCGTGACGACCAGCTTGTGCGCCGACGCCAGTGCTCCGATCGCGGCGGGCACCGGCAGCACCCAGCGCGGGTCGATGACCGTCACGCCGATGCCCTGATTGCGCAGCAGCTCGGCGACCGACAGCGCCATCGACGCGAACGCTCCGACTGCGACCAGCAGCACGTCGTCGGACAGGCCGGCCGCCGGGACCGCGAGAATGTCGACATCCGAGCGCCGCTCGACAGCGGGGATGTCCTCGCCCACATCGCCTTTGGGGAAGCGCAGCGCGGTGGGCCCGTCGGAGATGTCCAGCGCCTCGCCCAGCTCTTCGCGCAGCCGGGCGGCGTCACGGGGAGCGGCGACCCGCATACCCGGCACGATGCCCAGCATCGACAGGTCCCACATGCCGTTGTGGCTGGCGCCGTCCTGGCCGGTGATGCCGGAGCGGTCCAGCACCACCGTCACCGGCAGCTTGTGCAGCGCGACGTCCATCATGATCTGGTCGAAGGCGCGGTTGAGGAACGTCGAATAGATCGCGACAACAGGATGCAATCCGCCCATCGCCAGTCCGGCCGCCGAGGTCAGGGCGTGCTGCTCGGCGATACCGACGTCGAACAACCGGTCCGGGAAGCGCTGCCCGAAGGCGCTCAGCCCGGTCGGGCCGGGCATGGCGGCGGTGATCGCCACGATGTCGCGGCGCTTTTCGGCGTAGCGGATCAGCGCATCGGAGAACGTCGACGTCCAGCCGGGGGCGGCCACACACGTGGACAGGCCGGTGTGCGGGTCGATCACCCCGGTGGAGTGCATCTGCTCGGCCTCGTCGGCCTCCGCGGGCCCGTAGCCCATCCCCTTGCGGGTGACGACGTGCACGATGACCGGTCCGTTGAACCCGCGGGCGCTGCGCAGCGCCGCCTCGACGGCGTGCTCGTCGTGGCCGTCGACCGGCCCGACGTACTTCAAGCCGAGGTCGGTGAACATCACCTGGGGTGCCAGCGCGTCCTTGAGACCGGCCTTCACGCTGTGCATGCACTGGTAGCAGAGCTCACCGATGAGCGGCATCCCGCGGACCGCGCCGCGGCCCTTCTCCAGCAGCCGCTCATAGCCGGGCTGCAGCCGCAGGGTCGCCAGGTGGTCGGCGAAACCGCCGATGGTCGGGGCGTAACTGCGGCCGTTGTCGTTGACGACGATGACCACCGGTCGCCGGGCGGCGGCGATATTGTTCAGCGCCTCCCAGCACATGCCGCCGGTGAGCGCGCCGTCGCCGACGACCGCGACGACGTGCCGGTTGCGGTGCCCGGTCAGCTCGAACGCCTTGGCCAGACCGTCTGCGTAGGACAGCGCCGAGGACGCGTGGCTGGATTCCACCCAGTCGTGCTCGCTCTCAGCACGCGACGGATAGCCGGACAGGCCGTCCTTTTTGCGCAGCGTGGCGAAATCCTGGCAGCGGCCCGTCAGCATCTTGTGCACATAGGCCTGATGCCCGGTGTCGAACAGGATCGGGTCATGCGGCGAGTCGAACACCCTGTGCAGGGCGAGCGTGAGTTCGACGACGCCGAGGTTTGGCCCCAGATGCCCGCCGGTGGCTGCAACTTTGTGGATCAGGAACTGGCGGATCTCGTGAGCCAGCTCACTTAGCTGCGATTGAGAGAGGTGCTGCAGATCAGCGGGGCCGCGGATCTGTTCAAGCATCTGGTTAGTGTACGCACGGATATCCGTCTCAGTCGTGACGAGACTGGTAAATGTCGGGCACGCCGTCGTGGTCTTCGTCGGCGGTTTCGGCGAGGTGAATGCGCCGATATACCGCATTGCGGCTCCATAACACCAGCGCTGCCAGCACACCTGCGATGACGGACCCACAGAGCACCGCGATCTTGACGTCGGATCCGGCGGGCGTGCCGTGCCCGAACGCCAGTTCGCCGATCAGCAGGGACACCGTGAAACCGATGCCCGCCAGCAGCGCCACACCCAGGACGTCGCGCCAGGCGAGGTCGTCGTCCAGGGTCGCACCCGTGAATTTGGCCAGCGCAAACGTGGTGGCCAGGACGCCGACGGGTTTGCCGAGCACCAACCCGGCTATGACGCCGACGGTCACCGGGTGGATCAGCGACGCGCCGAGTCCCGACCAGCCCCCGACCGTGACGCCGGCAGCGAAGAAGGCGAACACCGGCACCGCGAAGCCCGCCGAGACCGGACGCAGCCGGTGCTCGAACGCCTCGGCGAGTGGGGCTGCAACGCCCCGCTTGGCCTTGTCTGTGCGTGCCAGCACCGGGACCGTGAAGCCGAGCAGCACCCCGCTGACCGTCGCGTGCACCCCGCTGGCATGGACGAGGGCCCAGGTGGCCGCGGCCAGCGGCAGCAGCAGCCACCAGCGCTGCACACCCCGTTGCACGGCCAGGGCGAACAGGCCGCCGGGAAGCAGAGCCAAGGCCAGCGGCCCGGGAGACAGATGGTCGGTGTAGAACACCGCGATGACCGTGATCGCCAGCAGGTCGTCGACGACGGCGAGGGTCAGCAGGAAGGTGCGCAGCGCGGTCGGCAGGTGCGTCGAGAGCACCGCGAGCACCGCCAGCGCGAACGCGATGTCGGTGGCCGTCGGCACCGCCCAGCCCGCCAGGTTCTCGGAGTGCCCGGCGGCGAGGTTGACCACGACATAGGAGGCGGCCGGCACCACCATGCCGCCCACGGCGGCCAGAATCGGCAGCGCTGCGCGCGCGGGGGTGCGCAGATCCCCGGCGACGAATTCGCGTTTGAGTTCCAGCCCGACGACGAAGAAGAAGATCGCCAGCAGCCCGTCGGCGGCCCACGCCGACACGCTCAGATGCAGCTGCAGCGACTCGGGCCCCACCGCGAACTCCGATATCCGCCGGTAGGCGCCCGACCAGGGCGAGTTGGCCCACACCAGTGCGGCGCCCGCGGCGACCAGCAGCAGCACGCCGCCGACGGTCTCCCTGCGCAGGATCTCGGCGAAGCGGTTCGCCTCCGACCACGAGCCGCGGGTGAGCAGGCGCACCCCGGTTTTCATCGGTCGAGCCTAGTTTCCGCGGGTCACCAGCGCGACGCACTCGATGTGGTGCGTCAACGGGAACGAGTCGAACACCCGGATGTCCTCGACGGTGTAGCCGTGCTTGCGGTAGAGGCCGATGTCCCTGGCGAAAGAGGCTGCCTCACAGCCGATGTGGACGACCCGTGGGACCTCGGCGGCGGCCAGCAGGTCGATCACCTCGCGGCCGGCCCCGGACCGCGGCGGGTCGAGGACCGCCAGGTCGGCACGACGGCGCTGGGTGGACAGTGCGCGGCGCACCGAATCCGTGACGACCTCCACCTGGGGCAGGTCGGCCAGCGCGCTACGGGCCGCCCGCGACGCACCGCGCGAGGTGTCGACAGTCAGAACATGCCCGGTGTCGCCGACGGACTCACCCAGCACGGCGGCGAACACGCCAGCCCCGCCGTAGAGATCCCAGGCGGTCATCCCGGCGCTCAGCTGCGACCAGCCGGCCAGCAGCTCGCTGTACATCCGCGCCGCGTCGCGGTGGGCCTGCCAGAACGCGGTAACCGGCACCCGCCAGAGCCGGTTACCGACCCGCTGCACCGCCTCATAGCCGCCCTCGACGATCTGGGTGGACCCCTTGCGGTCGCGGTTCTTCGGCCCGGTGCGCACCACGTGCCGTTCGCTGTCGTCGTCGAGGGCCACGTGCAGCTCGGCACCGGCCGGCCATTCACCGCTGTCCAGCCCGTCGAGCATTCCGGGTGGCAATTGGCCGCAGCACAGGTCGGTGACCAGGTCGGCGCTGTGGTAGCGGTGGAAACCCGCGCGGCCGTCGGGGCCGACATCGAGGCGCACCCGGGTACGCCAGCCGGTGGCCTGACCCGTTTCGACCGGCTCGGCCGACGGTTGGGCCCCGTCGTGGCCCCACTTATAGCCGCCGAGCCGCTCGAGTTGGTTGGCGACCACCTCGCCCTTGAGCCTGCGGGCGGCGGCCGGATCGGCGAACGCCAGGTCACAGCAGCCGGCGCCGTCGACCCCGGCGATCGGACACAGCGGATCGACCCGGTCTGCGGACGGTTCGATGACCTCGACGACCTCGGCGTGCCAATACGAACCGCGGTCACCGGTGACGCGGACCCGCACCCTCTCCCCGGGCAGCGCGTAGCGGACGAACACCACCCGGCCCTCATGGCGCGCCACGCAGCTGCCGCCGTTGGCCGGTGCCCCGGTGGTCAGGGTGAGCTCGGTAGGCGCCTTCTCGGCGATCGTCATGTCGGTCAATCCAGGAAACCCCGACGCGCGTCACCGGGTGCACTGTGCGGCTGCAGCGTCTTGAGCCGGTCCGACGAACTCAGCTGCCAGGGAACCGATGTCACCATCACATTCGGCATGAACAGGAGTCGGCCCTTGAGCCGCAACGCACTCTGGTTGTGCAGCACCTGCTCCCACCAGTGCCCAACCACGTATTCCGGAATGAAGACGGTCACCACTGTCCGCGGCGACTCCTTGCTGACCCGTTTGACGTAATCCAGCACCGGGCGGGTGATCTCCCGGTAGGGCGACGCGATCACCTTCAGCGGCACGGTGATATCGCTGTCCTCCCATCTGTGCACCAGCTCGCGGGTCTCCGCATCGTCGACGTTCACGGTGATCGCCTCGAGCATGTCGGGCCTGGTGGCACGGGCGTAGGCCAGCGCACGCATCGTCGGCAGATGCAGTTTGGAGACCAGCACCAGCGCGTGGTTACGGCTGGGCAGCACCATCTCGCCCTCCTCGGCGGCCTGCTGCTGCAGCTCACGGGCGACGGTGTCGTAGTGCTTACGGATCAACTTCATGATGACGAACAAACTCGTCATCGCGACGATGGCGATCCATGCCCCGGCGACGAACTTGGTGACCAGCACGACCAGCAGCACCGATCCGGTTGAGATGAAACCGATCGTGTTGACCACCCGTGAGCGCATCATCTTGCGCCGAATGACGGGGTCGGTTTCAGTGCGCAACAACCGCGTCCAGTGCCGCACCATGCCGATCTGGCTGAGGGTGAACGAGACGAACACCCCTACGATGTAGAGCTGGATCAGCGCGGTGACCTCGGCCCGGAACGCGACGATGAACGCGATCGCGGCGAACGCCAGGAAGAGGATGCCGTTGGAGAACGCCAACCGGTCACCGCGGGTATGCAGCTGACGTGGCAGGTAACGGTCCTGGGCCAGAATCGACCCCAGCACCGGGAAGCCGTTGAACGCGGTGTTGGCGGCGAGCACCAGGATCAGCGCGGTCACCGCGGTGATGAGCCACAGACCCAGGGTGAAGTTATCGAACACCGCATCGGCTAGCTGCGCGACCAGGGTCTTCTGGTGGTAGTCCGGGGGCGCGCCGACGAGTTGCTCTTGCGGGCGTTCGGCGATCTTCACCCCGGTCTTCTCGGCCAGCACGATGATGCCCATAATGAGGGTGACTGCGATGGTGCCCAACATCAACAGTGTGGTAGCGGCGTTGCGGGACTTCGGCTTTCGGAACGCCGGCACCCCGTTGCTGATCGCCTCGACCCCGGTCAGCGCCGCGCAGCCGGACGAAAAGGCCCGCGCCACCAGGAAAACCAACGCGAATCCCATGACATCGCCGTGCTCCGAGTGCATCTCGAAGCCTGCCGATTCCGCCCGCAGGTTGTCGCCCAGCACGTAGATCTGGAACAGACCCCAGCCCAACATGATGAACATCCCGCCGATGAATGCGTAGGTCGGGATGGCGAAGGCGGTACCGGATTCCCGGATGCCGCGCAGATTGGCCGCAGTCAGAAGGACGATCGCCGCGACTGCGAACAGCACCTTGTGCTGCGCGACGAACGGCACCGCCGAACCGATATTCGACATCGCCGACGCCATCGACACCGCCACGGTCAGCACGTAATCCACCAGCAGCGCGCTCGCCACCGTCAATCCGGCGGTCGGCCCGAGGTTGGTGGTGACGACCTCGTAGTCACCGCCGCCCGACGGATAGGCGTGCACGTTCTGCCGGTAGCTGGCCACCACGACCAGCATCACCGCGGCCACCGCCAGGCCGATCCACGGCGTCATCGCATAGGCGGAGAGCCCGGCGACCGAGAGCACCAGGAAGATTTCCTCCGGGGCGTAGGCAACCGACGACATCGCGTCCGAAGCGAAGACCGGCAGGGCGATCCGCTTGGGCAGCAAAGTGTGGCCCAAGCTGTCGCTGCGGAAGGGCCGGCCGATAACCAGCCGGCGCGCGGCGGTCGAAAGCTTGGACACGAGAGCCAAGAGTAAACGCATGACGGGATGGCTGTAGCGTTCCGAGTGCGGTGATTCTGGCGCTCCATTGGAATGCCGCCGCCGGTCGCCGTTTGATGTCGAGCCGGCCGGTCGACGGCACAACCCAGCCGAAAGGACTGCAGGTGCGGGTAGTGGTTATGGGTTGTGGCCGGGTGGGGGCATCGCTGGCCGACGCCCTGTCCCGGATCGGGCACGACGTGGCGGTCATCGACCGCGACAGCACCGCCTTCTACCGGCTCAGCCCGGAGTTCAGCGGAGAACGCGTGCTGGGCATGGGTTTCGACCGCGACGTGCTGCTGCGCGCCGGCATCGAGGACGCCGGCGCGTTTGCCGCGGTGTCCTCCGGCGACAACTCCAACATCATCTCCGCGCGGGTCGCGCGGGAGACGTTCGGCATCCAGCGGGTGGTGGCGCGCATCTACGACGCCAAGCGCGCTGCGGTGTACGAACGACTCGGCATCCCGACCGTGGCGACCGTTCCGTGGACCACCGACCGGCTCCTCAACGTGTTGACCAGGGAGACCGAGACCACAAAATGGCGTGACCCCACCGGCAATGTCGCGGTGGCCGAGGTGGCGCTGCACGAGGACTGGGTGGGCCACCGGGTCACCGAACTGGAGGCGGCCACCGGCGCCCGGGTCGCGTTCATGATCCGATTCGGCAGCGGACAGCTGCCGGAGCCGAAGACGATCATTCAGGCCAGTGATCAGGTGTACATGGCGGCGATCTCGGGGCATGCCGCGGAGGCCATGGCCATCGCCGCGCTGCCGCCCGGCGACGACAGCGAGTCGGGGCATTGATGAGCGCTTGCGCGAAGAGCGAGGGGCGATGATGAGCGCTTGCGCGAAGAGGATCGGGCGATGAAGGTGGCGATCGCCGGGGCAGGCGCGGTAGGCCGTTCGATTGCCCGCGAACTGGTGGAGAACGCCCACGACGTCACCCTGCTCGAGCGCAATCCCGAGCACCTCGATGTGGACGCCATTCCCGCCGCCCACTGGCGACTCGGCGACGCCTGCGAGCTGAGCCTGCTCGAATCGGTGCATCTCGAGGAGTTCGACGTTGTGATCGCCGCGACGGGCGACGACAAGGCCAATGTAGTGGTCAGCCTGCTGGCCAAGACGGAATTCGCGGTGCAGCGCGTGGTCGCGCGGGTCAACGACCCCCGCAATGAGTGGCTGTTCGACGAGGCCTGGGGCGTCGACGTCGCGGTGTCCACCCCCCGGATGCTGGCCTCGCTGGTCGAAGAGGCCGTCGCGGTCGGCGATCTGGTGCGGCTCATCCAGTTCCGCAAGGGCCACGCCAATTTGGTCGAGATCACGCTGCCCGACGACACACCGTGGGGCGGACGGCCGGTCCGCAAGCTCGAACTGCCGCGCGACGCCACGCTGGTGACGATCTTGCGCGGCCCCCGGGTCATCGTGCCCCAGGCCGACGAACCACTGGAGGGCGGCGACGAGTTGCTGTTCGTGGCCACCGCAGAAGTCGAGCATGACCTGCGCGAGTTGATGCTGCGCCCGAAAGGCTAGCGGCGGCTTCTAGCGGGGGTGTGCACCGGAGGCGGCGTGACCCGGTCAAGGCACTGCGCCGTGGCGACTGGAGACACCCCGCCGTAGTCGCCCTGGTCGTTGCGGATGCCGACCGCCGAGATCACCCCGGCCATCGCGAACAGGGCCGCGGTCACGATTGCCCCGTGTCGGAAGCCGTCGAAATCGATTGTGCCGCCGACGATCAGGCCGGTGAAGGCAACCGCGATCAGTCCGGCTATCCGGGACATCGCATTGTTGATCGCCGAACCGATGCCGCTCTGAGCCGGGTCCACCGCCGCCAGGATGGCCGCCGTGAGCGGTGACACCGTGATGGTCAGGCCCAGACCGAACACCACCAGGCCGGGCAGCATGTTCAGCCAGAAATTGAACGGGCTGTGGCTGGTCGTCATGAGCAGGAAGCCGATGGCGGCGACCAGCGGACCGACCGCCATATACAGCCGCGGGCCGTGCCGTCCGGCCAGCGTGCCGAACCGGCGGGCCAGGAAGAACGACAGCACCGGAACCGGCAGTGTGGCGAAGCCGGCCTGGGATGCCGACATGCCCGCGGTCTCCTGCAGGAACAGCGCCACGATCAGCATGCCGAGCGAGACGGCCGCGTAGAGGAACACGGTGGCGAGGTTGCCGACGGCGAAGTTGCGGGCGGCGAAGATGTGCAGCGGCATCATCGGATTCGCGGTCCTGCGCTCCCACCACGGGAAGGCGAGCAGGCACGCGACACCGATCGTGAGGCTGGCGGCGACGATCGGGTGGGAGAAGCCAAGGCGCTGCCCCTCGATGAGCGCGTAAACGGCGCCGGTGAGCCCGACGGCGTTCAGCGCGGCGCCGACGACGTCGATCCGGGCGCGGCGGCCCGACCCGGCGCCGGCGAACTCGGTGGGCGACAGCTTGGTGGTCAGGTACATCGTGACCGCCAGCGGGACGATGTTCACCCCAAAGATCCAGCGCCAGTTGAGAACATCGACCAGCACTCCGCCGAGAATGGGCCCGACGACGAAGGCGGTTCCGGTCCACGCGGTCCACGTCCCAATCGCGCGCGCCTGCGCGGCGCCGGAGAAGCGGGCGTTGATCATCGCCAGCGAGCTGGGCACCAGGAAGGCGGCCCCGATGCCCTGCAGACACCGCGCGGCCACCAGCACCCAACCGGTCGGGGCAACGGCGCACAGCACCGATGCGACCGCGAACACGGCGAGCCCCGTGCGCAGCACGTTGAGCCTGCCGAACTGGTCCGACACCGCACCCGCGACGAGGATCAGCGCGCCGAGTCCGAGCAGGTAGCCGTCCACCACCCACTGCTGAAGGGCGAGACCGGCCAGACCGGTGTGCGGGAGGTCGGCGGCGATGGCGGGCAGCGCGAGGTTGACCACTGAGCCGTCGAGGAACGCCACGAACGATGCGAGCACTGCGACCGCGATGAGCGGCCGGTCGGTCGCATTCTGGTCCGTCACCGGGATGCTCGTCAGTCGGTACGGGCCTCGGTGGTCTCGGACGCCTGGGATGTATCGGCGACGTCAGCCGCATCGGCGGCATGCGCCTTTTCGGCGGCCTCTTGCGCGTGCAGCGCCCGTTGCGCGGTGCGGATGGCCAGATACGTCACCAGCGCGGCGACACCCGTCAACGGCCAACCCATCGCGATGCGCGCAACGCCGAGCATGCCGGTCTGATTCGCGTCGTAGAGATGGTTCTGCACGACGAATCGCGCGCC
>JAOPWF010000795.1 GCA_025965815.1 Mycobacterium sp. | reverse complement strand
ACCTCCCGACCGCCCGACCTCCCGACCTCCCGACCTCCCGACCTCCCGACCTCCCGACCGCCCGACCTCCCGACCTCCCGACCTCCCGACCTCCCGACCTCCCTCCACCACCCCCGGCCTACACACTTGTACCGCCCTTCGGGCGGTACAGGGTTGGCCACGGCGCAGCATCGGGACGTCGGCACACGCGGTGGCCATTGCAGCGTCGCGGCTGGCACTCATGGTCGCAGCGGCCGTCAACTCCTCGCCATCGTGAACGATGGCGCAATAGGTTCGCGGCCAGTCGACTGGACCGCTCTGTTCGCTTGTGGCGCTCTCAGGTCGACGCTGATGATCGAGAAACTCGCCCC
This sequence comes from Mycobacterium sp., assembly GCA_025965815.1. Classification (GTDB taxonomy): domain Bacteria; phylum Actinomycetota; class Actinomycetes; order Mycobacteriales; family Mycobacteriaceae; genus Mycobacterium. The sequence continues at coordinate 19,328 of JAOPWF010000795.1, read as the reverse complement.
GCCTTCGTGGAGTAGCCGCAGCAAGTCCCCGATCACCATCGTGCTGGCGAGCGTGCCGACGAACGCGGCACCGACGGTGATTCCGGCGACATCCACGATGCCGCACCGCGCCGCAGTCTCGTCTTCGCCCGCGGCGATCTGCCGCTCGATCTCCGCCTCGTAGGCCGCGCCCAGAGCAAGGTGGAGTCTGGGCTTGGCTGAGGCGAAAACGGCTGACGGTTCGCCTGCTGCCGGAAAGGTGTGGACGTCGATGCCGAGGTAGTCGGTGCCTCCGCCGAGCGCCCCGTCCACGACGTGGGCGAACCGCCCCTGTCCGAGCTGCCGTCGTGGCTCAACTACGTCGAAACCGGCGAGGGCGATCAGAGGTTCATCGCGTCGGGGGTCGCCGTGAGAGACAGGGTGGAAGTGCTGGTCGAAGGCGCGCTCGACGATCCGCGTGTCGAAGCCGAGGCTCTCGAGGGCGTCGGAGACGACTCTTGTCTTCAGTCGGCCGATATCGCCGGGCCGGACAAGCATCTGCGTTGCCGCATTGCCGGGGACCACCACGTCGTAGTCGACCAGGCCGACCCGCACGTCGTGAGGTGTGGCGTACGGGAGCAGCCCGAGCGTCCAGGCGTAGGCCTGGCCGAGGTGACCGAGCCCGAGCAGCCACACTGCGGCGGGGAGGTAGCGAAGCGGCGGCCCAATCGCGTCTGGGGACGACCAGTCGAGGTCGGGCCGCCAGATCGACAGTCCCACGTCGCGTCGGCCGGCGACGACGTTGCCAGTCTGGCGCTGGAACATCTCGGAGACGCCGAGAGCAGCTGCAGCCACGCCGGCGAGCTCGTTGCCGTTGGCTCCGTCGAGCAGACGGTCAGGGCGCTCGACGACAGCCCCTGCCCAGCCGCGCCAAGTCAGGTGTAGGACGGGATCACCGGTGCTGGCCGGATTCGTGCCGATCGTCAGCGTGGGGATGTCGGGGTCGAGGTGGTCGACGAGCTCCCCGCCGTGGCGGGCGACGGCTGCGGAGGCGGTGAGTCCAACGCCCCATCCAGTGGGCAGCACCGGGTCGGCAGCGAGGCAGATCCGTACACCCCCGAGGAACGCCCGGGCGGCGCTGTTGACCGTGGTCAGCAGCGCAGCCCCGGCGGCTGGGTCGTCGGCGAGATCGGGACCGACGTCAACTTGGAGCACGAACGAGCGCAGCATCGCGTATGCATCGTCGAAGCTCGCTACCGTGCCCGCGTCGACGAGGATCTTCGCGGTGCGGTGGATGTCGTCGCCGACCATCCAGCTCACAGCCACCGCCGGATGAACAGCCTCCGTGCGGCGTCCTGGCCAGTCCAGGTCTGCCATCCGTCACCGTCGTAGCGGTGCACCCCGACGTGAGCGGCGGTGACCTTGTTGGTGGCGAAGCCGGGCACTATGAGCGCCACGTGGCCGCGGCGGGCGATCATAGGGTTCGCGGCGTCGATGGCGCTCTGGTGGACGCCGAGCCCGGGGTGCGTGTGGACGTCGGCGATGACGATCCGCTGTTCGGCGTCAAGCAGGTCCCACAGCTTGCTGTAGGCGAGGCCGTCGAACTCGATCGCGCCGGTGAGGCAGTTAGGATCGAGGTCATCGAGGTAGACGACGCGCGTGATGGTGCGGGGTTTCCCCCCGCGGTCGGCGAGGAGGAACGCGCCCGACTCACGGGTGCCAAGCCCGCGGTGGCCGAGCTCGGTGATCATCGCATTCCAGTCGCGCTTACGCATGCGTAGCAGCGACTGTCGGCCCCTAAGTGCCCAGATAGTCATCGGCGTTCAGCACCTCATGGACGTTGTCGAGGATGAAGACGATCGTGCGTTTGGGGTTCCAGGCCAGGCGGGGGTACTTCTCCGCCCAGTCGGGATGCGCCTGCAGGCCAATGCGGTCCCACGCGGCGTACATCGCGGTCGCTCCGCCCTGCCAACTGTCCGTGCGGAACAGCTGCGCCGCCCGAGCGCCTTTCGGGCGCGCCGCGGCGGATAGCGAGATGTCGCTGTCGAGGTCCCAGATGCCGCCAGTGGGGGCCACGTTGGGGTAGCCAGCGCACTCGAAGCGCAACGCGAACTCCTTCGGGCTGTCAGGCCGTGATGCCGCCGCGACGATGACGGTCAGGTACGGCCAGGTGAGGCCGACGAGCTGCCAGCGCCCGCACACCTCGCCGGCGCGGAACGCACCGCCGGCGAGGTGGGCACGCAGAAGGCGCTCGTCCGGGGCCATGGCTGTCAGCCCTCGAACCGGTCGCGGGGCAGCAGGTCGAGCGTCACCTGACACGATCCGGTCGTGACGAGGGAACCGACGTGCACGTTAGCCGCCAAGAAGTGGTCCGCACCAGGCAGCGCGAGGACGTGCTTGGCGGCCTGGTCGGCGGCGAGGTCAGCGGCCTTGCCCCCGAATGCCCACTTCTCGACCTTCTTGATGGTTGCGCCGGGGCCGAAGGTGTCGGTGAAGGTCTCGCCGTTGAACCGGACGATGACCTCGACCCGTGGGCAGTGGCCGCGGTGCACGTGGTGGTGGTGGCCGATGCCAGCGGCGGCGAGGCTGATGTCGAGGTCGACTTCCTCGTCGATCTCCTCGACCCAGATGCGGCCCGCGGCGTCCTCGGCGAGCAGCTCGCGGACGACCAGCGTCTCTTCGACCACGACAACGTCGGGGTCCTCCTTGCCGGCGGTGTGGACGAACAGTTCCATCGCGTGCTCCTTCGGCGCGCCCAAGCCCACCCCCGGACGGGGCGGCATATCATGTACCTGCCCATGCTACACAAGGTTATGCACTTCCGAGGTATACGAGTTGGTCGAAGAGATGGACGTGACTTTCAGCAGCGCCAACTTGGCGCGCGTGTGCAACTCGCAGCAGCTCCTGACGCGACGCTTCGGTCCCGAGCCGGGGCGGGCGGTCGCACGGCGACTTTGGGACCTGGCCGCGGTCGACGCGTCGGCGCTCGACCGGCTGCCCGCTACAAAGGTCGCGACCAACGACTCCGGTGCAACCGAGCTGTCATGTGCCGACTCGGTGCTCATCACGGGAGTGATCTCCCAAGCGGGCCGACCCCATGAGAACGTCGATGGAGGCCGCATCTTGATCACCAGCGTGAAGGTCGAGGAGGTCGAAGTTCGATGACCAGCACAACGCATGCCTTCCGGCCGGACTACGCGATCGCACCAGGTGAGACCCTGCGTGATCGCCTGGCCGAGATGAATCTGTCGCAGGCGGAGCTCGCGGCGCGCGCGGGCATGTCAACGAAGCACGTGAACCAAATCATGCAGGGGCATGCTCCGATCACATTGGAGACCGCGGTAGCCCTCGAACGCATCACAGGCGTACCGGCGAGTTTCTGGAATAGGCGCGAGGCGGACTACCGCGAGGCGTTGTTGAGGTCCAGACCTCACGAGTTCACGTCAGAGGATGAGAAGTGGCTAGCGTCTCTGCCACTGAAGGAGTTGCAGAAGCGGCACCGGCTCCCGCAGGCGCGTGACCGGGGAAGCATGTTCGACGCAGTGCTGTCTTTTTTCGGCGTGGCGGACAGGGAAGCCTGGGAGCGTATCTGGCGGGGGCCAGTGGCCTCCTTCCGCCGCTCGCAGGCATACGCGAGCCATCCAGGAGCGGTTGTCGCGTGGCTGCGCATCGCGGAGATAGACGCACAGGAGCGGAAAGCGGAACCGTACTCGGCGCCTGCATTCCGAAAGGCCCTACAAGAGGTACGCGCCTTAACCGCGGGCGGCGACCCAAACGACCTCGTGGAGTTGTGCGCGGCGGCGGGTGTCGTCGTCGTCTTCGTCCCCGAGGTGGCACGTTGTCGGATCAGCGGTGCAGCGTGGTGGGCTACGCCGAACCGCGCGGTCATCGCTCTGAGCGATCGGTACAAGAAGGACGACTTCTTCTGGTTTACGTTCTTCCACGAGTCCGCACACATCTTGCTGCACTCGAAGAGGGAGACCTTCGTCGATGATGGTAGCGACGACGATCTCCTGGAGGATGAGGCGAACCGCTTCGCGGCAGACCTGTTGATCCCGCGCGAGCACGCTCCTCGGCTAGCAGTTCTGGCAACGGAATCGGACGTAGTCGCGTTTGCTGAGGAGCTCGGCGTCGCCCCGGGCATCGTCGTTGGGCGCCTGCAGCATGAAGGCCATTGGGGTTGGAACCGCGGCCACCCGTTGAAGCGCACCCTGCACATCATCGAAAGCTGAGCAGCAACGGTCTGGGTGGTGAAGGTGACCTCCGTTCAGCCGGGGGACACGAGGCCACTCACAAATGGACTCACGTAGTGATCCCCGTGCCCCAACCGCGTCGCATCCTGGGCCGTCTGCGGGCCGTCAGACGTTCATGGGGTCAACTCGGTCCAGCCAGGTCTGGCAGGAAAGGCCTGGCCAGGCTCGGTGCGCGGCCTCACGGGCCGCTCCACCCGGGCGCCGCAGGCAATGTCGGGGGTGGCGACGCGGCCTCGCAGGACGCATCGGAATCCACCACACACGCACTGCTGATTGCCAATCCGCGGGAGCGGTCGCCAAGCAAGCCCAGGAAGCTGGTGAGTCAGCAACGCGTACTGTTGGCCAACACTCGCCGTGGACGGACCCCCGGGAAGGTCCACCTGCGTGGACGGTCGGTGGTCCCGGCGTCTTAGCTCTACTTACGAGCGGACGAGCGGTGGTCCCAGCGTCTTCGCACGAGCGGCCGCCAGTGACTGACGGTCTCGGCGGACGGCTGGAGCCGAAAGCGCCGTGTGTTGAGCCGCGGCTCCCCAAGTGTCCTCGGGCACGGTGACCGTGTGAGCCTTGTGGAAAGTCAAGGCACCGAACCCAGGTCGCCCCGTAAGGTCGGGCGCGGGAATGGAGAGTGCGAGCGGTGGCAAGCGCAGCGGTACCGGACTTCGACGCGCGACTTCACGCGTTCAAGTCGAGCACGTTCAAGGAGCTCAGGCCTGGCCAGCGTCAAGTTCTCTGTGCATACGCCGCCGATCATCTCGACACAAGCGACCTGGCGATCGAGATGCCGACGGGGGAAGGCAAGACCCTTCTGGCGCTCCTCATCGCAGACCTGGCGCTCGACCAGGGTCGATCAGTGGCATACCTGACCGGCACCCGTCAGCTGGCGGAGCGGGCCGAGGAAGAGGCCGCCAAGCTGGGCCTGGACACCGTCCGGTTTGCCTCGAAGGACTACGGCGGCGCCAAGCTTGACGACTATCACCAGGCTCAGGCGGTCGGCGTCATGAATTACTGGGTGTACTTCAACAGCAAGCCCGTCCCGAAGCCAGCCGACCTGGTCATCTTCGACGACGCCCATCTCGCGGAACAGCCTCTCAGCTCGCTGCAGACGCTGCGCATCCCGGACAAGCTCGGCCCGGCGAGTGTGCTGTATCGAACCGTATGCGACCTGGTGGTAGCCCACACCGATGCCTACCCGGGCCTGCAGGCCATGCGCGACGGCACCGCACGGCCCGGCACGCCACCAGAGCTGCTGTCGTTCAGCGACTGGGCCGCAATCGCCCCGGCAGCGCGAGACGCGGTCGAGGCGTCGCCCTACGTGGGTGATAACGAAATCAAGTACGTCTGGCCGAAGGTGCGTGATCATCTCAGTCGCTGCGGTGTGCTAATAGGACCATCCGGAATCGAGATCCGCCCGTATCACCCACCGACCGCGCTCAACCCGGGCTATAGCCAGGCGAAGCAGCGGCTCTACCTGTCGGCAACGCTCGGCTCGATGGACGACCTCCAGCGCCGTATCGGGGGTGGCCCGATCACCCGCCTGGTGATGGAGGAGCCCTTGCCTACCGGGGCCACAGGTGTGCGACTGCTGGTGCTGAACCCGAGTGGGGGTCATCCCACCGACGAAGTCGTGCTGGACTGGGCACTCGATCAGGTCAGGGCTGCCGGCGGGCGAGCGGCTTGGCTGTGCGCAAGTCACGCCGAAGCCGACGCCATCCAAGCCCAACTCGCGAGTGCTGGCCACCCGGTCTACCGGCTGCGGCCGGGTGACGACGACATGGTGGATGCCTGGAGCCGGGCTCCACGGGGGCAGCTCGTCACCGCCGGGCGCTACGACGGACTCGATCTGCCTGGTGACATCTGCAAGCTCGTCATCATCACGACGGTCCCCCAGGCCAGCAGTGAGTTCGAGCGGTTCGTGGTCGCCTACCTCGGCGACGCCAGCTTCATGCGCCACCGAGTTGGGCAGCGAGTCACGCAGGCCCTCGGTCGTGCCAATCGCACAGAGACCGACCGGTCCATGTACCTCGGGCTTGACCCGACCTTCGCACAGATTCTGGCCGACCCGGGGGTCCGAGCGTCGATTCCGAACGGCACCCAAGCCACGGTCCGGGCTGCCTTGGAGCTTTACGACCAGGGTTGGGACGCCACAATGAAAGCTTGCGAGGCGTTCTGGGAGGAGGCAGGGGACGACACTCCAGAATCGGAGCCCGATATCGATTCGGCCGATGCCGCGCCACCACGACGTAAGGCCCGGCCGGGCCGCAGCCCAGGCGGGAGCGGTGAGGTGGCCAGCGCGGATGCCGAAGTGTCAGCCGCCACCGACCTGTGGGTCGGCGATCAGGCGTCGGCAGCCACACAAGCACGCGAGGCCGCGAGGTTGCTCGCCGCGGCCGGGGAGACGGAGCATGCCGCGTTCTGGAGGTATGTCGAGGCGCACGCCTTGTTCGACCGTGGGCGTCCTCAAGACATGGCAGCAGCTCGGGCGGCACTCGAGGACGCGACGACGAACGGACCGCGCACGACCTGGTTTCGCCGACTGTCGCGAACGGTGGCGGATCTCAGCGGTCACGTGGGTGTCGCTGACGACACGGACCGCTTCTTCCTTTCCTGGGACGAGTGGCGTCGAGAGGTTGGCGCTCGCCTGGACCACGCGCTGTCCGAGGGGCGGACGTTACTCACGGGCAACCATGATCAACAGTGCGAGGGCCTGAAGGTGCTGGCTCGGCTGGCCGGGGCGAGCGGCGAACGGCCGCCCAAGACGGAGCAGAGCGCGACTGACTGCCGCTGGACCTGGTCAACGGTCAAGCGCGGAGAGCGACGGGTTTGGGAGGTCAAGACAGGAAACGTCGAGGCCGTTGCGCGCGGCGACGTGAATCAGCTGCTTGGCCAGATCGAGGTCGAGACCAAACGCGCCGCTAAGACCCGGGTGTACGGGTGCCTCCTGACGCCGGCGACGGTAACCAAGGTTGACGCCGCAGAGGCGGCACGCGACAAGATCGCTCTCATGAGCCACGAGGCTGCAGTGCGCTTGTACGACGTGCTGGCCGATCGGCTTCGGCACTATGCCGCTCTCTGCGGCGATGGTAACGCGGAAGCTCGTGGCGACGCGCGGACAAAGATTGAGGCGCTCTTGCCGGCGGACGGCTGGCTTGGTCGGCTACTCGCTCCGACACAAGGCAAGATCATCAGCGTCGACGATGTTGCTGGGCTGTTTCCGCCACGCTGACCAGGCCGCACCGAGCATCTGAGGACAGCGGGTCGACCTCGGCGGGCTCGTCGGACCCATCGCGAGGTGCGCTTGGGTCGGTCATGAGGTGCCTCAAGCAACAGACGCGGCTGCCCTGGGCAGTGGAGCTAGCTGGCGCTTGCGACCGTCGTAGTCGGACATGACCTGGGCGAGCAGTTGCCAGAACGCACGGCCGTAGTGGGCTTCGCCCAACACGTGCGGTTCCGGTTATCTAGACGGAGTCGCCGTCGAGGGTATCTACGTGCGCCGGGCCCGGATGTGCGATAGGAGAAACGGTCGGTGATTCGTACGAGAAGTCGATCTCATTGGCGTTGAGCGCTAGTCCAGCCGGGAGTTCGTTGTCGGCGACGATGAACTGGAGCCTCCCCGGGGTGACGGCGACTTGAGTGGCGAATCGTCTGTACATCTGACCGGCGATGTCCTCTTCAGCATTCAAGGCCAGGCGCGGACTGTCGAGCAGCAGGAAAGCCGGGACGTAAGTGTCCCGTCGACGGGCTGCGACGGTGACGAGCGTGATCCAGTACGCGACTTGGGTCGCCGTGATGATGCCACCACCCGCGCTGACCTCCGAGAACGGCATTCCGTTGAGAATTGGGAGATAGCTGTCCTCGCTAACCGAGGCCGTCTCGATGCTGGGGATGCCGAAGTCCGTGACTGTGCTCTGGAACTCCCGATCGAGTTCTGCGAACAGTTCGGACTTGCGGCGGGCGATGTCGCTCTCCATCGTTCGCAGCTCGGCCTGGAGTCGGGCACGCCGAGTAGATAGCTCCTCGGCAGTGGCGACGAGGTCTTCGGCGCGATCCCATTGGCGGAGAATTTGCTCAAGGGACGCCTGCTCGGCAAGGGAGCGCTCAGCCTTCGCTGCGGCGTCGGCATAGGCCTGTAGGCGCGGTGTTACCCGATTGGCGGTGCGCTGATCGATCTCGGAGGTAAGGGACGTGACTAGCGATACTCGACTCTGCACGATTGCGGCGGTCTTCTCGGCCTGGTCGTCGATGACACCAAGCTGCCCTTCGATCTCGGATAGTTGCTCCCGGAGTTGCTCCGTCTCGTATTGGTCATCTACGGGGAGGCCAGCAACCACATCATCTTGTAGGCATACCGGGCACGCGCCAATCGGCGTCTCACGCTGGTCCAGGCGTTGGGTGCACCGAGGGCAGACCGAGAACTCGATGCTCGCGAGACGGAGTCCAGCCGAGGCCATGCGGGCAAGCCGATCTATGTCGAGCGCGACGCGACGGCCCTCCGTGCGGTATTCAGCTCGTTGACGATCGAGTTCGGCGGCGAGGTGCCGCGCTTCGGCCAGGGAGCGTTCTCCGTCGTTGAGGAGGTCTCGCAACACCTGGGACTCGCGGTCAACCACGTCCGCAAGCTCGTCTCGCAACCCAGCCAAGGCGGCCTTGGCGTTGACCTCATTCTGTCGGGATTGACTGACTTTCGCCTCGGCATCGAATCGGCTCGTTAAGCCAGTGTCCGCCAAGAACTGTTGAACAACCGCGGCGTCCCGCAGCGCGCTTTCGATATCGCTCTTGAGGGTGTTGATCTCGGAGCGAGTCTGAAGCATGGCAGCTGAAGTGATCCCGAAGAGCAGCTCGAAGACGGACTTGCGCTTCGGGTCGTAGTAGCCCTGCTCACTCCAGGCGATGTCCCGGTTCATTTCTGCCTGGGGCACGTACATGAACCGGAAGACGTCGTTGAATGTGATCTGCGTTCCGGCGCTGGTGCTTCGTCCCCCACGCGCCGCGGCCCGCAGTCCGGTATCAAGACCCATCGCAGACAGCAGCAGATCGCTGATTGGTCGATCGTCACCGCCAACCGAGCAGTCCGCAATGCGTTCGCGTGACACAAGATCGACGACACGTACGGTGCGTTGGCGGTCCTGGTCGAGGCCGCGTGACAGCTGTAGGCGAAGCTCCCCGATGCGAATCGACACATGAACATCGGTGACGTGCCGGCGGGCAATTGGTGCGAGTCGGCCGTCGCCCCCGAGGCCGTACTTGATCAGCTCCAGGAGAGTCGTCTTGCCGACCCCGGTCTGCCCTGCGAGCACCGTGAGGTCGCCGGGGAACGTGTACTCGACGGGCCCGTTCGACGTGTCAAGGCGGACCGACTCGATGCGGAAGGCGACTGTCATGAGATGACATTTCGGTGTGGCCGGTCCATGAGGTCGGCAAGTCTTTCGTAGATGCGCTCCTTGAGTGCGTTGCCGGTCAAGCCTGCAGATGCCTCCGCGACTGCTTCACAACGGTCGGCAATTTGCGTCCAAAGCGGATCGTGGGTCAGGTCATCGGCGAACTTCTTGCCTGCGGGCGTAGTCGTGAGTGCGACACTCCCCCGTCTACCTTTGACGTACTTGAGCAGTCCGCGGGAAACCAAGGCGCCAACCACCGGGTAGTAGCGGTCGTCCCAAGGGCCGTACTTGTAGCGGGTCATCGGGTCTTCCACCTCGGTCGGGGCCGCGACCTCGTGGTCGCTAAGGTGCATTTTGGGCTCGTCCCCGTCAAGATCGTCGAGAACAACGGACGCTAGTGCGGGGTATCGCACGAGGAAGTCGAGCTTGGCGAGTTTCGTGAGTCCGTCCAGTTTCCGCTGGTGTCCGGGATCGGAGGCAACCGCCGCGACCAGCAGGAGCACACGGGCTTGGTGGTAGGCGAGGTCCTCGATCACCCAGCGCAGTGCGTCATGGTCGTGGCCTTGCGTCATGACGCGGCTTCCCCTGCGATGAGTTCGCGCAGCATCTCCTGAGCGTCGAAGCGGTCGGTGTACCAGGCACGGCAGTTGTTTGCGAGTTCGGAGACCCCTCCAAGTAGCAGGTCGGCACTGAGCCCCTGTGCGTCTGCGTGACCCGCCATCGCCTGAAAGCGCTGCCCGAGTTCGCGCCAGAGCTGTGCTCCCCATGTTCCTGAATCAGTCCGCACGACGTCGGTCGCTTCATCGACGACCCGCCAGATGCTGTTGTCGAGACGTCTGCGTTGGTCAGACGGGCTGGGGTTGCCGCGCCGGGCGCGCCAGTACTGGCGGTACTGGAGGCGAAGATCGTCGGCTCGCTCTACGGCGTTGTCAGAGCACCCGCCCTGAGTCATCTTCACCGCCATCCGGTTCGCCTTGATGATTCGAGGCAATGGGACGTAACCGGCGATGTTGGTAACTGCAAAGCGAACGGCAGTGTCGATGTCTCGCAGAGTCAGTGTGCGAGATGCCAACGAGTGGTCGTGGAGTATGCCGAGCACAACTGGTAATGCGCCACCAGTCGACGGTCCTGCGTCCCGCATACGCGGTCGAACTAGAGCAAGCACTGCATGCCAGACGGCGACGCCTCCATCAGGATGCCCAAGACGCTCTGCAACCGGTCGCCCATAGCGCTCGCCGGCCATGTCGGGGACCTGGTCTCGTCGGGGTTGCGCGTCCTGGAAACGCAGGCCAGAAAGGAAGCCTCTGAGGACGGCGTCAGTTACGGGTGCCGGCGAGACGCCATTCGTCGACTGTAGGGCGACGATTGCAGTCTGAAGCCCGCTCACGACCTCCAACACGTCGCCGTCCTGCGTGTTCGCGTCGCTGCGGAGTTGATCGCATGCACGCGCCGTCTTGGCCCCGTCGGCAGCGAGTCCGCCCGTCGTGACGAGGCGACACGAGGGAGTCTGTTGGAGCGCCAACCAGCGGTTGAAGAGGTGCAGAACACCACCGTCACTCAGGACTTGCCGGTAGGTCGAAAACGGTCCGATGCTCGCCTCCCGATGCTTGCCGGAAACGATCTCAGTCGTGCCGTTGCCGGCAACGCTCCAGTCCTCATGATGTTCGCAGATGACCTCGAAAAGCGCCCCCTCGGCCAACGTGCCCACGTCGTCGAGTTGCTCGAAGTAAATAGCCAGGATGTCGGCCGTCGCCATCATCGCTTGCCACTCGTACCTGTCGGCTGTTTGCGCTCCGGCGTCATCGGACGGTGCCGTCTCGCGAAGGAGGACCTCCGGAGTCGAGCCGTTTCCTTCTGCAGTCATGCGACCTCGGCAGCGAGCTCGTGGAAGGCCTTGGCCAGCGCCAGGATCAGGGTGGGGCGGCCAGGGCTGTCAGACCAGAAAAAGTCAGCGATCTTGTTGTGGGCTCCCCTGTTGTCGACGACGGCGTCGACAACAGCCTCGTCGAAGTCGGGGCTCTCTGCGAACTGCTTGACCGAGTTGACCTTCGCCTGTTGGACCAGCCCCTCGTTCTCCAGCATCCTGTCAATGAGGGCTCGGACGAAGGACTCGGGCTGAGACTGAGTGAAGTCGTCGGCACCGAAGAGGTCGTTGAGCCGGTCGATAACCTCCTGCAACGCGACGAGCTTGGGGTCCTTCTTGGAGTCTGAGCCGGCATCGGTCATGCCCTTGAGCCCCACGCGGGCACCGAGATCGATGTCGGCCTTCCCCTTGTCGACCTGGAGCACTGCGATAAGCGAGAGCGACGACAGGTCGATGTCGTCCTTGTCTGTGCCGTCGTGGAGGCGCTTATCGAAGAGGCGGTAGAAGATCGAGCGCTTCTCCAGCTCGGCACTGCCATAGTCGACGATCTGGCTCATGAAGTCGTAGAGGCGCACGAAGGTGCCGAGGTCCTTGCGGAAGATCACGAGCGCGTCCAGCTCAGCTCGGTCGTCGCTGGCCACAGCGTTGTCGCTGCGCGTCGCGTAGCGGGTGACGGCGGGGGCGAATGCTGCGTCGAGCGCCTGGTTGCCTTTGCCGAGGACCCAAGCGTCGACGACGGCGTCGATGTCGGACCGCTCGTAGACGCCGGCGGCGTCGAGCTTCGCGGCGACGTCCCAGACGAGGTTAGGATCAGTGGCAGTCTCGAGAAAGGCGTCGGTGAAGTACGGCTCGAAGGCGCCCCTGATCTCCTCGGGCGGGTTCACGAAGTCGACCACCGTGGTGGTGTCCTTCACCTGTCCCGAGGGGGTGCGGTATGTGCGGTTGAGCCGCGAGAGTGTCTGCACGGCGGTCACACCGGCGAGTCGCCGGTCGACGTACATGCCGCACAGCAGGGGTTGGTCGAAGCCGGTCTGGAACTTGTTGGCGACGATCATGACCCTGCGGTCATCGCCCTCGAATGCCTTGCGCAGGTCGCCCACTCCTACGTTGAGGGACGCCTCAGTGGCGTCCTCGAGGCCGTATTCGGCATCACTGATGCTGCCCGAGAACGCAACCAGCGTGCCGATGTTGTAGCCCTTGGCTGCGACGTACTTGTCGATCTCACGCTTGTAACGCACTGCTGCGAGGCGCGAGTCCGCGACGACCATCGCCTTGGCGTGGCCTCCGAGCAAGGTGGCCACGTTCTCACGGAAGTGCTCGACGATCAGGGCGGACTTCTGCGCAATCGTCTGCGGGTTGAGCTTTACCCACTGCTTGACACGCTTCGTCGCCTCGGCCTGGTCGACCTCGTTCTCGGCCTCGGCGGCACCAGCAACCTTGAACGCCAGCTGGAACGACTGGTAGCCGTGCAGCACGTCGAGGATGAAGCCCTCCTCGATTGCCTGCTTCATCGTGTAGATGTGAAACGGCTCGGGCAACTCATCTCCCTCCGGCGCCCGTCCGAACAACTCCAACGTCTTGGCCTTCGGCGTCGCAGTGAAAGCGAAGTAGGAGATGTTCGACGACTCGGCACGCTCACTCGCGTCAGCTGCAAGCAGTGCCTCGACGTCGATCTCCCCACCGTCCTCCAGCTCTTTGACCTCGTCGGCGGTGAGAACGGCCTTGAGCTTGCTTGCGGTCTGGCCGCTTTGAGACGAGTGCGCTTCGTCAGCAATGACGGCGAAGCGTTTGCCTCTAAGTCCTGCGTTCTGCCGGATCTCTGCCATCGCGAACGGGAAGGTTTGGATTGTGACGACGATGATCAGCCTGCCACTGGTGAGTGCCTTGGCCAGCAGGCCCGACTTGGACGCCGCGCCTTGCTTGCGGGCCTCGTCGATGTCGATGGCCGTCACGATGCCTGCGTCGTTGTCGATCTGTTTGATCGCGTCCTGCAATTGGGCATCGAGGACGGTGCGGTCCGTCACGACGATGACGGAGTCGAAGACCTTCTCGTTGTTGACCTGCAACCGCGCGAGACGGTGAGCAGTCCACGCGATCGAGTTCGTCTTGCCCGAGCCGGCCGAGTGCTGGATCAGGTAGCGGTGACCCGGTCCCTCAGAACTGACGGCCTGAGTCAGGCTGGTGACCACGTCCCACTGGTGAAAACGCGGGAACAGCAGGGTGGTGGACTTGTTGACCTCGCCCGAGATCGGGTCGCGGCTGGTCTTCGTGTCCAGGTGCATGAAACGGCCGAGGATCGCGAGCCAGTTGTCCCGGTCGAAGATCTCCTCCCAAAGGTACGCTGTCGCGGACTTGCCACCCGTCGCCGGCGGGTTGCCCGCACCGCCATCGAGGGCACCCCGGTTGAACGGCAGGAAGTGCGTCTTGTCGCCGGCGAGCTTCGTGGTCATCCACACTTCGTCGTTCGAGACAGCGAAGTGGACCAGCGCTCGCGTACCGAAACCGAACAACGGCTGCGGCTTCCCAGTAGCCGGGTCCTTCACGGCCCGGTCCTTCTTGTATTGCGCGATGGCGTTTGAGATTGCCTGTGTGAAGTCGGTCTTGAGTTCCAGTGTGGCGACCGGCAGACCGTTGACGAACAGCACCAGGTCTAGCGAGTGCTGCGTGGCGGTCGAGTAGTGGACCTGCCGCACCACCCGCAGCCGCATTTTCTGGTATCGCTCGACCGTCGCCGGATTGAGCGTCGACTCTGGCCTGAACTGTGCCAGATCGAATCGAGCCGAGATGTGGGAGAAGCCTTTGCGGAGCGCATTCAGCGTGCCCCCGCCTGCCTCGAGCGGGGTGTCGAGCACCTTCACCAGCCGGTCGAGGACCTGGCCACGTTCCGTGGGCGAGCCGTTCTTGATGGTCTTGGCGAGTTCGTTCGGCTGGGTCTCCTCCAGCCAGCCGAAGGTGTCCTCGGGGAAGAGCGCCCGCTCGCGGTCGTAGCCGGTGTCGTCGACCGAGTACAACCAGCCGTGAGACGCGAGGTACTCAGCGATCTCTTGCTCGAACTTGATCTCGTTGTAGTCAGCCATCCGTCCGCTCCTTGTTGATGCCGACGAAGGCCTTCAAGTCGTGTACGGGCTGGCCTCGCAGGACTGAGGACAATGACGTGAGCCGCTGCTGACGATCGAGAAGCAGCAGGGAAGCGGCATTGCCGCGGTTGGCAGCAACAACGGATGCCCGGGTCGCGACCTCCGAGTCGTGCGGTGCCTTCCCAGCCAGAATCATTTCCGACGGGTAGACGCGGTACGGCGAGTCAGGCAGGTCACGGACCTGCACCTGGGTCCAGACATGCTGCCGCGGCATCGCGAGAAGCCGTAACTCGCATAACTGGATGATGTAGACCAGGGTGCTGATCCTGTTCTCCGCCTTGCTCATGCCACGCCGCTCCTGACGTCGAGCTGGCCTGTCACCACCGCGGTGATCAGAGCCGACCGCCGCTCGTGAGCCAGTCGGATGAACCGCTCGGACTCTGCGATCAGCGAGTCGATCTTCGCCGTCTGGCTCACGATCTCGGCGACCGCTCGGCTCTGCTCCGTCGAGGTCGGCAGCTCGAGTGGGATGCGCGCCAAGGTCGACCAGTTCCGGAAGTCGATGCTGCGCTCCCTCACGTTTGGCGCCTGCGTAGCAAGGAACCCTGTCACGCCCAAGTAGCGCAGAAGCATGGCCAAGTAGGCGGGATCGTCGCTGTTCGTGGTTTCACACACGTGATAGACCGGCGTGGCATTTCCGTGGCTGTCCGAGATGCCAATCGCTCCCGCAAAGCCATCAAGGGCATGGAACACAAGGTCGCCTGGGCGGATCTCTTGGTACCCGTGCTCCGTGTCCGAGAACGTGTAGCCGTCGTCGCGACGTTTCGACCGATGCGTCACGATCCCATCGCGATACGCCGTGATCACGCCGAGTCCGGGGACCGCAGGCCGAGCGAGCGGTCGAAGGACACGTCGCACCGTGGTCAATCGCTTCCCAAAACCGCCTGCGAAGAATTGCGCCAGAACGGCTTCGCGTCGCTCCCTGAGAAGCTCGACGAGGCACTGCTGCTCGGAGATGAGTGCGTCGATCCGGGCGGTCTCGTGGTCGAGGTAGTCCGCGATGGCCTTCTGTTCCTCGCTGGGTGGCAGAGGGGCAGTAAGCGCGTTGATCTGGGACGTGCCGATCCCGGGTTGCGCCGACGTCTGCGAATACTGTCCCAGATTCATGACTCGAAGCAGGTGCGCCAACCACCGAGGATCGACGTCATGCGCAGACTCCGCGACGATCGCATGCTCAGACGCCCAGAAGTCCCCTGACACGAGGTGGACGTTTCCGCATAACGCGCCCTGGCGACCGATCAGTAGGCGCGTTCCCGAGTGCGTTTGTGCTTCGGCATATCCGCGGAGGCCGTTGCCGCCGTAAACCGGGAACGACCCTGACTCCTCGATGTCTTCAGCCGTGATCGTCTCGCCCGCTCGCATCCTGGGCGCGAGGTACTTCAGCTTAGTCTCGCCCCAATTCGCGGGAAGTTCCACGCCCTGCAGCCAAGGAATCGCCGTCGGCCGCCGGACGGTCACTCCTCTACCTCGCGCAGGAGGCTGAGGATCTTGGCGACCTGGGCTTCCAGGTCGGCGTCGATCTCGGCGAGCGGTCGCGGCGGGACGTACTTGTAGAAGTGCCGGGTGAACGGGATCTCGTAGCCGACCTTAGTCTTCTTCTCGTCGATCCAGGCGTCGGGCACGTGCGCCAGCACCTCGGCCTTGAAGTAGGCCTCGATGCCGCCGTCGTAGCCGAAGGGAACGTTCTCGGTGTCACGGAGCCTGGGGTCAGGCTTCGGCCGGTCCCTCGAGTCGGTGATCGGCTTGCCAACCTCATTGACGAGTGGGCGTTCGACCGTGATCGTCCAGTATCCGAAGTCGGCGATGTCGAAGATCTTGGAGTGCTCGTTTTCCTCGAAGCCGTCGTAGAGACTGACGACCTTCTCCCGGTCACCCGACCCGACCTCGCGGCCCTTGGCGCCGAGATTCTTGCGCATCTTGGTCCAGAGCGCGGTTGCGTCGATGAGCTGCACCTTGCCCTTGCGTTCAGGCGCCTTGGTGTTGTCGAGGATCCAGATGTAGGTGGCGATGCCGGTGTTGAAGAACATGTTGCTCGGCAACGCCACGATTGCGTCGACCGTGTCGGACTCCAGCAGCCACCGCCGGATTTCGCTCGGGCCGGACTCAGCCACACCGTTGAACAACGGCGAGCCGTTCAGGACGATCCCCGCCCGGCCGCCGCCCTCGTGGGCGGGACGCATCTTGTGCGCGAGGTGGGTGAGGAAGAGCATCTGACCATCGGATACCGGCGGCAACCCGTGCCCGAACCGGCCCTGCGGGAACTGCGCTGCCTCGGCCTTCACCGACTCCTGCGAGGCCTTCCAGTCCACGCCGTATGGCGGGTTGGACATGCAGAAGTCAAATGTGCGACCGGCGAACTTGTCATCGGCGAGCGTGTCGGCAAGCTGGATGTTGGTCGCGTCCTGGCCTTTGGCGATCATGTCGGACTTGCAGATCGCGTAAGACTGATCGTTGATCTCCTGGCCGTACAGCGCGAGCCGTGCGTGTGGGTTGCGCTCCAGCAGTCGCTCCTCGGCGACCGAAAGCATGCCGCCGGTTCCAGCGGTTGGGTCGTAGATCGAGCGGACGACACCGGGCTCCAGCAGCGCGGCGGTGTCCTCGGCGAACAGCAGGTCGACCATGAGCCGGATGGCATCGCGCGGCGTGTAGTGCTCGCCCGCCTCCTCGTTGGAGGCCTCGGCGAACTTGCGGATGAGCTCCTCAAACAGGTCGCCCATCTCGGCATTCGGAACCTTGTCAGGATGGAGGTCGACCTCGGCGAACTTGGAGACGACGAGATAGAGTCGGCCCTTCTCGTCGAGGGTGGCGATCTCGTTCTCGAACTTGAACCGCTCGAAGACATCAATGTTGGCCGAGAACCGCGAGATGTAGTCGATCAGGTTCGACCTGAGTTGGTCGGGCTCCGCCAGCAGCTGGGCGAAGTCGTACTCGCTGGTGTTGTAGAACCGGCGGCCGGTCTTCTGGCGGACCTGAACGTCGAGGGCGCCGCCGTCGTGCTTCTTCGCAAGCGCACGGACCTGGTCCCGGGTGGGTTCAAGGATGCAGTCAAGGCGGCGCAAGATCGTGAACGGCAGGATCACCCCGCCGTACTGGTGGGGCTTGTAGACGCCGCGAAGTTGGTCCGCAATCGACCAGACGAGGTTGCCCAGCTGGGACACGACCGACGACACCCCTACGGACGGTGGAAATGCCCCGGGTTCCCAGGACACGACCACATCTTGTCGCTGATCAGCGTCAGCCGCGCGCATCTCGGCGGCTCGGGTCTAGTTACGTGCCGACCCGTGGCCCATTCCGACATGTACTCCGCGGTCCTAACCTCCGTCCCCTTCCTGCTGCTGGGTCGCAGCAGACACGCGGGTCTTTGGACCCGCTCCAGGTCAGCACCACCGTGCGAAGACGAGAGGCATGATCCGACGCAGCGGCACTTGCGCTGCTGTTCATCGCGTTCCTTACCAGCTGCACAACGTCGATGCATCATCGTGGGACACCCCCACCGCCTGTGCACAACCCGACGCCGAAGCACCACCGGCAGCGCCACGAAAGTGCACGGTGTGATCCCCGTGGCCCCCACGCGCGCCGGCCCTGGGCCGTCCCTGGGACGTCAGAACTTCTTAGGGTCCAGATCGGTCAAGACCGGTCTAGCCGCAAAGGGCCAGGTCAGACGGTTGCGCGCCCTCGAGGCAGGCTCCAGCCCGCACGCTGCAGGCAATGTCCAGGATTACACCGTCCGCCCCGCGACGGCAGGTCGGCCGATGGGTCACCGGCGCGGTTCGGCCCACCGTCGGAGCTCAATCGATGGGTAGCGACAGCGTCGCAATGCGGTCACACCGGACGGTGCTCGCCGTGACGTCGACCCAGTAGAGGCAGACGACGCCGGACCGCTCAGCGTAGTCGTCGAAGTGGTCGCTGTTCGGCACGACGGCCTGCCAGTAGTCCGCGAAGCCTTCGACCCGTCGCGCATTGGCGAATGGATCGCTGAGGCGGGTGAAGATCCAGTCGGTGACCAGGAGGGTCAGCTCCTCGAGGGGGTGCTCGGCTGCGATCCAGTCATCGAGTCGTGGGAGGAAGTCAACGAGTTCCCACTTGGGCGCCTCGGTCACCCGCTCTGACAGCGGGCGCGCAGGGCGGCGAGGTCGTCGGCCCGGGCTGGTCGTGCACGGCGCTCGTCCGCACCGGAGGTAAGCCGCTCGAGGTCCGCTGCGGCTGGCCAGGGCAGCTCGGGGTCGGGGCCTCCGCCGGCGCGGAAGAACGCCTTGATGCTGTCCTGCCTGATCCGGACACTGCCGCCGGCAGGGCGGCTCTCGTCGGCCTGCTGCCAGGGGTTCTCGTTGTGGGTAAGGCGTTCGAGGTCAGTGCCGGTGAGGCGCCCGTAGCGGCTGACGACGTACCCGATGGTGTTGAGCTGGCCCGCGTCGAGTGCCTCAGGTGAGGGCGCGGGCAGGCCCTCCTTCTCCGTCTTCCATAGGTTCGCGACCAGCGGACCCATGTCGTAGGCCATGATCGGCTCGCGGAACAGGGGCTCGCCGAAGTGGGCAAGATGGTGTCCCTGGCAGTAGTACAGGAGCTTGTGCAGCTTCTTCACCGGGACACCTGGGAGCGTGCGCCGCAGTTCGGCGGCGACGTCGTGAGCGGAGACCGGCGGCATGCTTGTCAGGGTAGAACCGACCGCCGACATAGCGTTGGACGCCGTTGGTGCGGGTACGCGGCGGCGGTCGGGGCGAGTCTGCCGCGGTCCTGGCAG
>JAOPWF010000761.1 GCA_025965815.1 Mycobacterium sp. | reverse complement strand
CGAACAGGTTCGCCGCCGGAACGCGGACGTCGGTGTAGGACAGCTCCGCGGTGTCCGATGACCGCCAACCCATCTTGTCCAGCTTGCGGCTCACCGCGAAGCCGGGTGTGCCCTTCTCGACGACCAGCAGCGACACCCCGCCCGCCCCCGAACCGCCGGTGCGCGCAGCGGTGACGACGTAATCTGCCCGCACCCCCGACGTGATGTAGGTCTTCGAGCCGTTGAGCAGATACTGGTCACCGTCCCGTCGTGCCGTTGTGCGCAGATGGCCGACGTCAGAGCCGCCGCCCGGTTCGGTAATCGCCAGCGCGCCGATCTTCTCGCCACTCAGCGTCGGTCGCACGAAGGCGTCGATCAACCTGGGATCGCCCGAGGCGATCATGTGCGGTACCGCGATGCCGCAGGTGAACAACGACGCGTAAACACCACCTGGGGCACCGGCGGCGTTGATCTCCTCGCAGATCACCAGCGAATCGGCGCCGTCACCGCCTCCGCCGCCGACGGACTCAGGAAAGCCGGCGCCCAGCAGCCCGGCCGCGCCCGCGCGGCGGTGCAGGTCTCGCGGCAGTTCGCCGACGCGCTCCCAATCGGCGGCATACGGCAGGATCTCACGTTCGGCGAACGCCCGCACCGTCTTTCGCAGTTGCTTGCGTTCGGGTGTGCTCCAGATGTTCACGTCAGGAGGCTTTCCGGGATGTCGACCTGCCGGCTGCGCAGCCATTCGCCGAGGCCCTTGGCCTGCGGATCGAACCGGGCCTGGTAGGAAACGCCCTGTCCGAGGATGCCCTCGATGACGAAGTTCACGGCCCGAAGATTGGGCAACAGATAGCGGGTCACCGCGAGATCGGTTGTCTCCGGCAGCAACTCGCGCAGCTTGTCAACGGTCAGCGTGTTCGCCAGCCAGCGCCACTGCTCCTCGGTGCGCACCCAGAGCCCGACGTTGGCGCTCCCGCCCTTGTCGCCGCTTCTGGCGCCCGCGACCAGGCCCAGCGGTGCCCGCCGCGTCGGCCCCGGCGGCAACGGCTCCGGCTGGGAAGGAGCGTCGGCATCCGCCAAGTCGCGGGTGTCGGTGGCCGGTTCGATGTCGGTGCGGACACCGTCGGCGTGCACGGCGACGTGGGGGACCTCGGTGGCCGGCACGTAGCCCGGGGTGAACACGCCATAGACCTGGCCTTCGGCGGGCGGGGCGGTGACGTGAAATCCCGGATAGCTGGCCAAGGCCAGTTCCACTGCGGCCGAGGAGAATTGGCGGCCGACATTCGCGGGGTCGGGATCACGCACGACGCAGCGGAGCAGCGCGCTGGCGGCTTCCTCGGTGTCCGCGTCGGCATGGTCGGTGCGGGCCAGCGTCCACTCCAGTTCGGCGGGTTTGACGGTCAGGCCCGATTCCAGCTGTCGGCGGACCAGTTCGGCCTTGGCGTCGATGTCCAGCCCCGTCAGCACGAAGGTCATGGAATTGCGGAAACCGCCGATGCTGTTCAGCGACACTTTGAGCGTCGGGGGTGGTGGCTCGCCGACGATGCCGCTGATCCGTACCCGGTCGGGTCCGTCGCCCGCCAGGGTGATGCTGTCCATCCGGGCGGTGACGTCCGGGTTGGCGTACCGGGCGCCGGTGATCTCGTACAGCAGCTGGGCGGTCACGGTGTCGACGCTGACCTGGCCCCCGGTGCCGGGGTGTTTGGTGATTACCGATGACCCGTCGGAGTGGAGTTCGGCCAGGGGGAAGCCGCCGTAGGTGAGGTCGGGTATCTCGGTGAAGAACGAATAATTGCCGCCGGTGGCCTGGATGCCGCACTCGATGACGTGACCGGCCACCACCGCGCCCGCAAGGCGGGCATAGTCGGTGCGCGACCAGCCGAAGTGCGCCGCGGCGGGACCCACGATTATCGAAGCGTCGGTGACGCGGCCGGTGACCACGACGTCGGCACCGTCGTTGAGGCAGTCGACGATGCCCCACGCGCCGAGATAGGCGTTGGCCGAGAGCGCCGTGCCGAACCCGAGTTCGGCGGCCCGCGGCAGCAGGTCGTCGCCCTCGACGTGCGCGACGCGGACCGGGATTCCGAGCCGCTCGGCCAGTACGCGTACCGCCGCGGCCAGGCCGGCCGGGTTGAGCCCACCCGCATTGGCCACGATGCGCACCTCGCGGTCCCGGGCCAGACCGAGGCATTCCTCCAGCTGGGTCAGGAATGTCTTGGCGTAGCCGCGTTCGGGTGCCTTGGCGCGGTCGCGGGCCAGGATCAGCATGGTCAGTTCGGCCAGATAATCGCCGGTCACGTAGTCCAGATCGCCGCCGGTCAGCATCTCGCGCATCGCCGAAAGCCGGTCGCCGTAGAAACCGGAGCAATTGCCTATGCGCACCGTGGACGTATCTGCCAGCGCCATGCGCCCTCCCACCTGTGCCTGCGAGATCTTGTGGTTGCGAAATCGCGTAGCCAACCAACCGGTAGGTTAGTTCTTCGGGCGATCCTGCCGCAACGCCGCCGTTTTGGGAAGCGACCCGCTGACCAGCTATCCTGGTCACAATATGTCGCCGCGCTCAATGCGCTCCCTATCCAGGCGGCAGCACCTCTAGAGGAGAAGGCTCGATCATGGCTGTGCCCAAGCGCAGAATGTCGCGCGCGAATACCCGTAGCCGGCGCGCGCA
>JAOPWF010000741.1 GCA_025965815.1 Mycobacterium sp. | reverse complement strand
AGCTGCTGGTGAACTTCACCTGGTGGGTGAATCGCGAAGACGCCAACGGCTCCAACCTCTTTGAGGGTGGATTCATGGGTCTGGACAACATCGGCCCCCTCGACCGCTCGCATCTTCCCGTCCACGGTCTCCTAGAGCAGTCTGATGCCACCGGCTGGATGGCAGGATACGCACTGTCGATGGCCACCATCGCGGCGATCCTCCACGGGTCTGGACACCGGCCCGCACTCGACCTGGTGCAGAAGTTCCTCGAGCATTTTGCAGGTATCTCGGAATCCCTTGAGGCGGTTGCTCTTTGGGATTATGGTGACGGCTTTTTCTACGACCGCATCCTGCTGCCTGACGGCAGTGCCGTGCCTGTCCGCGTGCGCTCGATGGTCGCCATTATCCCGTTGCTTGCCGCAGCAGTTGTTAACGAGGAGGTCATCGACCGGACGCTGGTGACCGACAAGATGTTCGCCGACTACCTGCGACGCCATGGGCTAGGAGGGACCAAGGAGATGGCCGATGCGGGAATCCTGCGCGGGCTGCCGGGACAGCGGCGGCTGTTGGTTGGGGTGACCAGCCTGGATCGCGTCCGGCGGCTATGCCGGGCCCTGTTCGAACCGGCGGAGTTCCTGTCGCCGCACGGCCTCCGTTCCCTGTCCGCCTACCACCGGGAGCATCCATACGTTTTGAACGTGGAGGGTGTGCGCGCCGGGATCGACTATGAGCCGGCCGAGTCAACCACGGCGATGTTCGGCGGCAATTCGAATTGGCGTGGCCCGGTGTGGTTTCCGCTGAACTACCTCGTGGCGACCGCGTTGGAGCGGTACCACGAGTTTTTCGGTGACGAGCTGACGGTTGAATACCCGATCGGGTCGGGAATCAACGTCACGCTAGATGTGGTCGCCGCCGATTTATGGGAGCGGCTCGTCTCGCTTTTCCTCGTCGACCAAGACGGACGACGGCCGTGCTTCGGCGGCGTACAGCGGATGCAGACCGATCCGCGGTGGCGTGACAACCTGCTCTTTCATGAGTACTTCCACGGCGACACCGGTGCCGGCCTCGGCGCGTCCCACCAAACTGGGTGGACCGGGCTGGTCGCCGACGTGATCAGGCGCCGCCACCGCGCCTACCCTAAGGCGTCGGAAGTCATCCAGCGCCTGGTTCAGGGAGAGGAGACCGCGTGAGCGCCACCATCCTTCCGGGCCGTCCCGCCCCGCTCGGTGCGACGCCGGGCCCGCAAGGCACGAACTTCGCCGTGTCGTCCAACGGTGACGAGGTCAGGCTGTGCCTGTTCAGTGGCGACGGCGGCGAAACCCAGCTGCTGCTACCGGAGCGTGACGGCGACGTCGGGCACGGGTTCGTGCCCGGTGTGGCGCCGGGACAGGCGTACGGCTATCGCGTCAGCGGACCGTACGATCGCGCGCGCGGCCAGCGTTATAACCCTGCCAAACTCCTGCTCGACCCCTATGCGCGAGCGATCAACGGCGACGTCCGGTTCGGGCCCGAATTGCTCGATTACGCAATCGATAACGCTGGTGCACCCAGCTCGCTGGATTCAGCGGGTCAGATGCCGCGCAGCCTGGTGACGGCCCCCGCCTCCACGCCGCCATCGCCAGGGCCGGGACACGCCCTGGCCGACACCATCGTCTACGAGGTGCACGTGCGCGGGTTCACCGCGAAGCTCCCGGGCGTGCCGCCGGAACTGCGCGGCACATATGCGGGCTTGGCGCACGAGGCGGCGGTGCGACACCTCGTCGACCTTGGCATCACCACGGTCGAGCTGCTGCCGATCCACCACAACGTGCCCGAGTCTTTCCTCGTCGAGCGGGGATTGACCAACTACTGGGGCTACAACACGATCGGCTTCTTCGCCCCTCACGCCGCGTACTCCGCTGCGGTCCGGGCGGGTCAGCCCGGTGGCCAGGTCGAGGAATTCCGGGACATGGTCAACGCCCTGCACGCGGCTGGTTTAGAAGTGGTATTGGATGTCGTGTTCAATCACACCGCCGAGGGCGGGCCCGGCGGCCCAACGCTGTGCCACCGGGGATTGGACAACGCCGCCTACTACCGCCTCGACCCGAACGATCCCAGCCGATACGTCGACACGACCGGAACCGGCAATTCGCTGAACACGGCCGACGCGACGACGCTGCGGATGGTGATGGATTCGCTGCGCTACTGGGTGTCCGAGAT
Source organism: Mycobacterium sp. (assembly GCA_025965815.1). GTDB lineage: Bacteria > Actinomycetota > Actinomycetes > Mycobacteriales > Mycobacteriaceae > Mycobacterium. The sequence goes on along the minus strand of JAOPWF010000741.1, from coordinate 3,090 downwards.
GGGCGTCGACGGTTTCCGGTTTGATCTGGCGCCGACCCTCGGCCGGGAAGATGGTGACTTCGACCCGTTTTCGGCGTTCTTCGACACCGTCGGCCAGGATCCGGTCGTGTCGCAGGTGAAGCTCATCGCGGAGCCATGGGATGTCGGCCGCATGGACAGCTACGACATCGGCCGGTTTCCACCGTTGTGGTCCGAGTGGAACGGGCGCTTCCGCGACACAGTGCGCGACTGGTGGCGCAGCCACGATGGGCTGCTGCCAGACTTCGCGACGCGCCTGTGTGGTTCGGCCGATATCTACGACCGGCCTGACGAAGGGCGCCGACCCAGTGCATCGGTGAACTTCGTCACCGTGCACGATGGGTTCACCCTAGATGACCTTGTTTCGTACGACCGTAAGCACAACGAGGCCAACACCGAAGACAACCGCGACGGCACCGACGACAACCGGTCCTGGAACTGCGGGGCAGAAGGGCCGACCGGCGACACTGACGTGAATGGCCTACGGGCGCGGCAGAAGCGGGCTTTCCTTGTGACGCTGCTTCTTTCCGCCGGCGTGCCGTTGTTACTGGGGGGTGACGAGCTCGGTCGCACCCAGCGCGGTAACAACAACGCATACTGCCAGGACAACGAGATCACGTGGTTCGACTGGTCAGCGGTCGACGAGGACCTGCTTCGGTTTACCAAGGAGCTCATCGCGCTGCGCCGTGGCCACCCGGTTTTCCGCAGGCGCCGCTACTCCACAGGCAAAGACGCCGCGGACCTGCGCTGGTTCACACCGTCGGGTACCGAGATGACGGCCGAGAACTGGGCTGACCCGAACGCCCGCAGCGTCGCGTTATTTATCGACGGCTCAACCGATCCCGACGTCGGCTCGGACGGCAGGCCGATGGTCGACAACGACTTTCTCATCTTGATCAACGCGTGGTGGGAGCCGTTGACGATCACCGTCCCGGCGGACCTCTCGGCGCGCCGTTGGGATGTCGTCTGCGACACCTTCGACCCCGAGCGGAAGGTCACTGTCGCGCAAGAGCTTACGGTCGGGCCGCGGTCAATCGTGATCTTGCAGTCGCCATCGAGCTGAGCACAGGCCGCGACATCGCGGTTCCGGTCGCTTCTAGCTGCCGCGGTGCGCCGACAGGTACTCTTTTGCAGCTTGCGTTGCATATTGGATGGCCTCCACCTGATGATCATGCGCCAGATGCGCTTGATCCGCCGCCGCCAGAACATCTTTCACCTCATGAAGCTTGGCTGCTTCGCGGTGGTGCCGTGCTGCGTGCTCATGATGTTTTGCCGCACTTTCGTGGAGCTTGCTCAGCGTTGACATGGATGTGTCCTTTCTTGCTTGCTATTTCTGCTCCCACCAATCGTGAGTGTTCGGCGAGTGAGGAGTCATTGTTCGGCGGGCCACGATCTTTCGCCGGTCGTTAGTCGCGACGACAAGCGATCGAAGAACGCCTATCTTAGGTGCCTCCTCCGCACGATGTGCTTTCGGTCGTTGTTCACCGAGACACGATCTCCCAATGGCGGTTGGCTATCGTCACAACCGAGACCGGCAAACCCTCCATCACATTTTCTTCCAGCACCACAGGTGTTTCTGTTGGCAGCACAGGAGGCCGCCCGGGTGGGTATGGGCGTTGTCTACCGGCACTGCATCGCGACGGCGACGTTGTGTCACACCACATCGCAATCGATTACGGCCGAGAGCACTCTTGACTCACCATCGCCGTGGAGGGTTCGGCGAGGCTACATAAATCGAATACTTAGGAGTACCAATGAGCGAGACCGGTCGACAGGTCACCACGACACCCGCTGGACCAGTGGGTCGTCTCTTTGAAAACGCCGCATCCAAGGCCCGGTTCTGGTGGCTGCTGCTGATCACCGGCGCCGCCTGGATCGTGCTGTCCATCGTGATCCTGCGCTTCGACTACACCACCGTCACGGCGGTGGCCGTGCTGTTCGGGGCGTACTGCCTGGTCGCCGCCGTCAATGAGATCATGATCGGGGCGGTGTCCTCATCCACGGGCTGGCGCATCGCGCACGGGCTGCTGGCGGCGCTGCTGCTGGTGGTCGGAGTGGTGTCCTTGGCGAACCTCGGCGCCACCTTCGTCACGCTGGCCGCCATCATCAGCTTCTACTTCGTCTTCCGCGGCTGCTTCGACATTGTCATGGCCTTCGCCGGCAGCGCCGTGTCCGGGTGGTGGGTGCTGTTGATCGCGGGGCTCATCGAGCTGGGTTTGGGGTTCTGGGCCGCCGGGTCATGGAACATCTCCGTGGTGCTCTTGGTGGCGTGGGTGGCCGCCGGAGCGCTGGTGCACGGCATCGGAGAAATCGCGCTGGCCTTCCAGATCCACCAAGGACGCCGCGGCATCACCGCCGTGGAAGGGTTGGCCGATAAACTCGGGGTCACCAACAACCACCCCGCACCGGACGCAGCCGTCCCCACTCGGTGACCCACCAGCCTCGACGAGGGAGTGGTCATGCAAAGCGTCGACTATGTGCACGGATGGTGGGTTCTGCGCGCATGCGGCCGCAATCCACTGGTGCGTCGCATCGACCGCCTCGAACTGCTGATTGTCGCACTGGGAATCTTGGTCGTCGTGGTCGCTGCAGCGTTTGCGGGCGCGCTGGGCACGGCCGTACACGATGCGCGCAGCCGCGTGTACATCGCGCAGGCCCAGACGCGGCACACCGTGACGGCTAGAGCCATCGACGACAGCACAATCGTTCTCGGAGTCAACGACAACGCGGCGACGAGGGTGAACGCCCGATGGCAAGTCAATGGCACCGAACACACCGGCAGCCTCAATTCGGATCAAGCCGTCAAAACCGGTGATCCGCTGACGATTTGGGTGGACCGCAATGGGGACCGCGTCGATGCGCCCACGCCCATTTCGCAGGCTGGTGCGGACGCGGTAGGTGTCGCATACGTGGCATGGCAATCGGTGGCCCTTGCCGCCGCCGGATTGATCTGCTGGGGACGCTCGCGTCTTGACCGTCGGCGCGATTCCGCCTGGGAACGCGACATCCGATGCCTCATCGACGACGACGGCGGGCGGACAAACCGTAAACCATGACGGTCACGGCCCCACA
>JAOPWF010000732.1 GCA_025965815.1 Mycobacterium sp. | reverse complement strand
GGAGTCGATGGAAAAGCAGATGAAGGCCGACCGTGAAAAGCGCGCCATGATCCTGACGGCCGAGGGGGTGCGCGAGTCGTTGATCAAGCACGACGAGGGCCAGAAGCAGGCCCAGATCCTGGCCGCCGAGGGCGCCAAGCAGGCGGCGATCCTGGCGGCCGAGGCCGACCGGCAGTCCCGGATGCTGCGCGCCCAGGGTGAGCGCGCCGCGCAGTACCTACAGGCCCAGGGCCAGGCCAAGGCGATCGAGAAGACCTTCGCCGCGATCAAGGCCGGCAGGCCCACCCCGGAGCTGCTGGCCTACCAGTACCTGCAGACGCTGCCGCTGATGGCCAGGGGCGAGGCGAACAAGGTCTGGATCGTGCCCAGCGACTTCGGGTCGGCGCTGCAGGGGTTCACCAAGATGCTCGGCGCACCCGGTGAGGACGGCGTGTTCCGCTACCAGCCGTCGCCGGTCGACGACGAGGCGAAGCCCGAGGACGATTCCGCCGAGGTGGCGGAGTGGTTCAACACCCAGACCGACCCGGAGATCGCGCGCGCGGTCGCCGCGGCGGTGGCCGACGCCCGCACACCCGTCTCGGGGACCGTCGAGCCGGCGCCGGCGTACCTACCGCTGTCCCAGCAGCAGGTACCGCCGTCCGACTATCCGCAGCAGCCGTCACCCGAGCCGCACGGCGGGCGGCACGGTTCGGTGGATCTATGACCGCTGAGGTCCTGACGTCGCCCCCGGCGTACGCGCTGCTGGCCGCCGCGCAGGCCGGCGACGCCGTCGCGTGCACCATCCCGATCCGAACCATCACCGAATGCCTCGACGACGTCGGGTTCCCGAAACAGGGCCGGTGGATCTTCCCGGTGGTCAAGGCCGCGTCCGCCGTCGGGCTGCTGTCGGTCTTCCGGTATCCCGCGTTGGCGCGGTTCACCACCGTGATGCTGACGATCTACTTCGTGCTGGCCGTGGGCGCGCACGTCCGGGCCCGTGATTTCGGCCGTAACGCGGCCGCGGCGGCATCGCTGTTGGCGACGTTCGCGGTCCTGGCGGCGAAGGGCCCGTCCCATCAGCCGGTGACGGCGCCCACGGTCGGGGGGGCGGCCTCGTCCGGTTGGTGATGGCGCCGGTGGCTGCGGATTTCGTATACCAGCCCGGCGACCCCGAGACCGGCGGTGCTCAGCGACACCAGTAACAGCAGTGGGCTGACGTGTCCGGTGAGCGCGTCGCCGAGGATGACGACGGCCGCGGTGCCCGGCAACAGTCCGACGAAGGTGGCCAGCGTGTAGGGCAGCAGCCGCACCGCCGAGGCGCCTGCGGCGTAGTTCAGCACCGAGAACGGGACCGGCGGGATCAGGCGCATCGAGACGATCGTCGGCCAGCCGCGGCGGCGCAGGCGCGCGTCGAGGGAGTCGATGCGCGGGTGTTTGACCAGCCCGCTGAGTTGCCACCCCGCGGCGCGGATCAGCAGCAGTGCGATGACAGCGCTCGCGGTGCTGGCGGCGACGGCCAGGCTCACCCCGAGCACAGGACCGAACAACAGTCCCGCGGACAGGGTGAACGCCGTCCGCGGGAACGGGAAGACGGTCACCACGATGTGCGCGGCCAGGAAGGCCAGCGGGAACCAGGGTCCGACCGATGTCACCCAGTCGCGCAGTTCCACGGCGGTGGGCAGCGACACGGTCAGCGCAACTGCGACGAGAATCACAATCACCGCGACGGTCACCGCCACGCGACGACGGGGGAGTTGACGGGCCGTGGCAATCACAGCGGTGCGCAATCCGCGCAGGGTGCTGATGACCGGAATCACGTTGACCCAGCGTACGGGCACTTGGTTAACAATTCTGCCCAGGCCTGCGGGAGATTCGGGGTCCCTTGCCGTCCCGTTGGCGGCTCGCCCGCCCGCAGGCACTTGCAGGTGGGTGATCATTTAGCCTGATGGTCAGGTGGTCGCCCACAGGCGGGTTGGCCCCATGCCGCGAATCAGGAGCTGCCGGTGACCGTCCAGGTGTCCAGCGACGTCGACGAGGGCCGCGCGCGCTGGCGCTCGGCGGTGACCGGGGTACTGGCCAAGGGCCTGCGACGTGAACAGGCGGAGCTACCTGCCGAACCTGAGCGACTGCTGGACTCGCCGACATACGAGGGCTTCGGAGTGCGTCCGCTATACACCAGCCTGGACGCGCTGCCGGAGCCGCCACTGCCCGGCGAGTGGCCGTTCGTGCGTGGCGGTGACGCGCTGCGCGATGTCAACACGGGCTGGAAAGTGGCCGAGGCGTTCCCGGCCGCGGGTCCGATCGATGACGGCAACTCGGTCGTACTCTCGGGGCTGGGCGACGGCGTCAGCGCACTGGTGTTGCGAGTCGGCGCGTCGGGCGTCTCCCCGGCGCAACTCGACCGCCTGCTCGAAGGGGTCTTCCTCGACCTGGTCCCGGTGGTCCTGGACGCAGGCGAGGACTACGCCGTCGCGGCGGACACGGTGCTGGCGCTGGTTGCGGACACCGAAACCGAGAAACGCAAGCACCTTTCGATCGACCTCGGCGCCGACCCGCTCACGGCGGCACTGTCCGGACGGCCCGCTCCCGATCTGGATGACGTCGTCGCGACCGCGTCGAAGGTGTCGTCCTACGACGGCGGGGTCCGCGCCATCACCGTCGACGGCCCGGCGTTCCACAACCTTGGCGCGAGCGCGTCCTGGGAGCTGGCCGGGGCCGTCGCCGCCGCCGTCGCCTACCTGCGGATCCTCGGCCAGCGTGGCATCGAACCGCCGGAGGCCTTGCGGCAGATCAGTTTCCGCTACGCCGCCGACGACGACCAGTTCATGACGATCGCCAAGCTGCGTGCGGCGCGCCAACTCTGGGCGCGTGTCGCCGAGGTGGTCGGTGCGCCGGAGGCCGGTGCGGCCACCGTGCACGCCGTCACCTCGCTGCCGATGATGGCCCAGCGCGACCCCTGGGTGAACATGCTGCGCACCACGCTCGCCGCCTTCGGTGCGGGTGTCGGCGGGGCCGACACGGTGCTGGTGCAGCCGTTCGACGTGGCGATCCCCGGCGGATTCCCCGGCGTGGGGACCAGCTTCTCGAGGCGCATCGCCCGCAACACCCAGCTGCTGCTCCTGGAGGAGTCCCATATCGGCCGGGTGCTCGACCCCGCGGCGGGTGCATGGTTCGTCGAGGATCTCACCGAGCGCCTCGCCGAGCAGGCGTGGACGCACTTCCAGGCGATCGAGCAGCGTGGCGGCTTCGTCGAGGCCGGCGACTTCGTCGCCGCGCAGATCGCTGAGGTGCGTGCGGCCAGGACCGACGACATCGCGCACCGGCGCACCGCGCTCACCGGAGTCAGTGAATACCCGAACCTGGCCGAACCGCCGCTACCGCGCAGCGACGCGCCCGCCGCCGTCGACCGCTACGCGGCCGGATTCGAGGCGCTGCGGGACCGCTCCGACGCGTATCTGGAGCGGACGGGGGAGCGCCCGCGGGTGCTGCTCCTGCCGCTGGGCTCGCTCGCGGAGCACAACATCCGGACGAGTTTCGCGGCGAACCTGCTGGCGTCCGGCGGGATCGAGGCCGTCAACCCGGGAACCGTCGACGCCGCCACGGTCGCGGACGCGGTGTCGGCGGCCGGCTCACCCGCCGTCGCGGTGATCTGCGGAACGGACGCGCGCTACGGCACCGATGCCGACGCGGTCGTGCAGGCGGCGCACGTCGCCATGGTCGAGGAGGTCTACCTGGCCGGCCCGCAGGAGGCTGTGGCGGACGCGGTGCACCGTCCGGACGATTACCTGACCGCGAAGATCGACGCCGTCGACGTCCTGTCGAAACTCCTCACCCGGTTGGGGGCCTAGAGCGATGACTGTCCACGATGTCGCCGGCCGGGCGGCTCCGGTCAGCACCTCCGTCGTCGGTAGCTTCGCCGACGTCCCTCTGCACGGTGAGAGGGCCGGTGAACCCGCCACGCCGCCTGTTTCGATGGCCGCGGTCACCGAGCATGTCGCGGCGGCCGCCGACGAACACGGCTACACCCCCGAGCAACTCGAGTGGTCCACGCCGGAAGGCATCGACGTCAAGCCGGTGTACATCGCCGCCGACCGCGACGCCGTCGTCGCCGAGGGCTACCCGCTGGACAGTTTCCCCGGCGACCCGCCGTACGTCCGCGGCCCGTACCCCACGATGTATGTCAACCAGCCGTGGACCATCCGCCAGTACGCAGGCTTCTCCACCGCCGCCGAATCCAACGCCTTCTACCGCCGCAACCTGGCCGCCGGTCAGAAGGGTCTGTCGGTCGCGTTCGACCTGGCCACCCACCGCGGCTACGACTCCGACCATCCGCGCGTGGCCGGCGACGTCGGAATGGCCGGTGTCGCCATCGATTCCATCCTCGACATGCGTCAGCTGTTCGACGGCATCGATCTCTCGACGGTGTCGGTCTCGATGACGATGAACGGCGCGGTGCTGCCGATCCTCGCGCTCTACGTGGTCGCCGCCGAGGAGCAGGGCGTCCCGCCGGAGAAGCTGATGGGGACCATCCAGAACGACATCCTCAAGGAGTTCATGGTCCGTAACACCTACATCTATCCGCCGAAGCCGTCGATGCGGATCATCTCCGACATCTTCGGCTACACCAGCACCAGGATGCCGAAGTTCAACTCCATCTCCATCTCCGGCTACCACATCCAGGAAGCCGGTGCCACAGCGGATCTGGAGCTGGCGTACACGCTGGCCGACGGGGTGGAGTACATCAAGGCCGGGCTCGACGCCGGCCTGAGCATCGACAAGTTCGCGCCCCGGCTGTCGTTCTTCTGGGGCATCGGGATGAACTTCTTCATGGAGGTTGCCAAACTGCGGGCCGGACGGCTGCTGTGGAGCGAGCTGGTCGCGCAGTTCGAGCCGCAGAGCGCGAAATCGCTGTCGCTGCGCACACATTCGCAGACGTCGGGCTGGTCGCTGACCGCCCAGGACGCGTTCAACAACGTCGCCCGCACCTGCATCGAGGCGATGGCGGCCACCCAGGGCCACACCCAGTCATTGCACACCAACGCGCTCGACGAGGCGCTGGCGCTGCCGACCGACTTCTCGGCCCGCATCGCCCGCAACACCCAACTGCTGCTGCAGCAGGAGTCCGGCACCACCCGGCCGATCGATCCGTGGGGCGGCTCGTACTACGTGGAGTGGCTGACCCACCAGCTCGTCCGACGCGCCCGCGCGCATATCGCCGAGGTAGCCGAGCACGGCGGCATGGCGCAGGCGATCGATGACGGCATCCCGAAACTGCGCATCGAGGAGGCGGCCGCGCGCACCCAGGCCCGTATCGATTCCGGGCAGCAGCCGGTGATCGGCGTGAACAAGTACCAGGTGGACGAGGACCAGGAGATCGAGGTCCTCAAGGTCGAGAACAGCCGGGTGCGGTCCGAGCAGATCGCCAAGCTGCAGCAGCTGCGGGCGGATCGAGACGACGCCGCCGTCACCGCCGCGCTGGACGAACTGAGCCGGGCCGCGGCCGCCGGAGGGCAGGAGCGAAGCGACCCGGGGATGAACACAGGCGAATACGACCTGGGCAACAACCTGCTGGCGTTGGCGATCGACGCGGCGCGGGCCAAGGCCACCGTCGGGGAGATCTCCGATGCGCTGGAGAAGGTTTACGGACGCCACCAGGCCGAGATCCGTACCATCTCAGGGGTTTACCGCGACGAAGTCGGGGGAGGAGCTGGAGAGGTCAGCAACATCGACAAGGCAACCGGGCTGGTGGAGCGCTTCGCCGAGGCCGACGGCCGCCGGCCCCGCATCCTGGTCGCCAAGATGGGTCAGGACGGACACGACCGGGGGCAGAAGGTCATCGCAACGGCATTCGCCGACATCGGGTTTGACGTCGACGTCGGCTCGTTGTTCTCCACGCCAGACGAGGTGGCCCGTCAGGCCGCCGACAACGACGTGCACGTCGTCGGGGTGTCGTCGCTGGCCGCCGGCCACCTGACGCTGGTGCCCGCCCTGCGTGATGCGCTGGCCGAGGTCGGGCGTCCCGACATCATGATCGTCGTCGGCGGCGTCATTCCGCCCGGGGACTTCGACCAGCTGTACGCCGCCGGGGCCACCGCCATCTTCCCGCCCGGGACGGTGATCTCCGATGCCGCAATCGGCCTGCTGCACAAGCTCGCCGAGCGGTTGGGTTACGACCTGACCTAGATGGCTGCTGACGGCACCAACTCAGTCGACGAGCTTGCGGCGGCCGTGCGCAGCGGCGATCGCACCGCGTTGCCGCGCGCCATCACACTGGTCGAGTCGACCCGGACCGATCATCGGGAGCAGGCCCAGCGGCTGCTCCTTGAGTTGATGCCGGACGCGGGAAACGCTCTGCACGTGGGCATTACCGGTGTGCCCGGGGTGGGCAAGTCCACGTCGATCGAAGCACTCGGCATGATGCTGATCGAGCAGGGTCATCGGGTCGCGGTGCTCGCCGTCGACCCGTCGTCGACGCGGACGGGCGGATCGATCCTCGGCGACAAGACCCGGATGGCCAGGCTGGCAGTGCATCCGGACGCCTACATCCGGCCGTCGCCGACATCGGGCACGCTCGGCGGCGTGGCCAAGGCGACCCGCGAAACCATTGTGCTGTTGGAGGCGGCGGGTTTTGACGTGATTTTGGTCGAGACCGTCGGCGTCGGGCAGTCCGAGGTCGCGGTAGCCGACATGGTGGACACCTTCGTCTTCCTGACGCTCGCCCGTACCGGAGATCAGTTGCAGGGCATCAAGAAGGGCGTGCTGGAGCTGGCGGACATCGTCGTGGTCAACAAGGCCGACGGGGCCCACGCCGTGGAAGCCAAGAAGGCGGCCCGCGAACTCTCCGGCGCGATTCGGCTGATCTATCCCCGCGAGACCCTCTGGCGTCCGCCGGTTCTCACCATGAGTGCGCTCGAGGGCGTCGGTCTCCCCGAGTTGTGGGAGACGGTGCTCGAACACCGCCAGGTACTCACCGACGCCGGCCAGTTCGAGGCTCGCAGGCGGGCGCAGCAGGTCGACTGGACCTGGGCAATGGTCCGTGACACCG
>JAOPWF010000726.1 GCA_025965815.1 Mycobacterium sp. | reverse complement strand
CTCATCGTCGTCGAGATAGACGGTGGCCCAGATTCTTTCGGGATCTAATCCGTATCCGCCGTCCTCGACCGAGTTGGTCAGCAGCGTCCAGGCCAGCTCGATGGCGCGGCGTTTGAAGTAGTCACCGAATGAGAAATTCCCGGCCATCTGAAAGAAGGTGTTGTGCCGGGTGGTGATGCCCACCTCGTCGATATCCGGGGTGCGGATGCACTTCTGGATGCTGGTGGCCGTCCCGTACGGCGGCGTGCGCTGGCCGAGGAAATAGGGCACGAACTGAACCATGCCGGCGTTGACGAACAACAGGTTCGGGTCGTCGAGGATCACCGAGGCGCTGGGCACCTCGGTGTGGCCCGCCTTCACGAAATGATCGAGGAACCGTTTCCTGATCTCGTGTGTCTGCACTTGCCTGCTGTCCTTGCGTTATCAGTGAATATTTCAACCGCACCACAGTACCGGTCTGCTTGCCGGCGCTGAAACGCCAACGAACCGGCGGGCCCGTCTGGTGCCTGGCAATCGGCTCAACCGTTGACGAAGCTGAGCCGTACCGAGCGCCGCGGGTTGTCGCGGTTGAGATCGACAAGAACGACACTCTGCCAGGTACCCAGCAGCGGCTCGCCGCCCTGCACCGGCACTGTCACCGACGGCGCGATGAGGGCGGGCAGCACGTGGTCGGCACCGTGGCCCGGGGAGCCGTGGGCGTGGCGGTACCGCTCGTCGCGCGGCAAAAGTCGTTCCAGGGTGGCGACGAGATCGTCGTCGGAACCGGCGCCCGTCTCGATGATGGCCACGCCGGCCGTCGCATGCGGGACGAAGACGTTCAGCAGGCCGTCGGCGCGGGCGCTGCAGAAATCACGCACCGCGTCGGTGAGGTCGACGATGCGCCTGCGGGCGGTGTCGACGTCCAGTACATCGGTGTCCATGCAGGAAAGCCTACGGTTGCCCGGCCTGCCCGGGCCGCTGCGCCGACGGGCACGCGGCCATCAGGGCACGGACCGCGGAGAAGAACGTGTCGTCGGCCTTGGCTACGGCGGGGTCGGGCGGAGCCAGGGCGGCGGTGACCGGGTCTTCCTCGTACGCCGGCCGGTAGAGCTCGTCCAGCTTCAGGTCGGCGAGCATGCGTGCGCCGTCGGCGAGCCGGATCCCGGCGCCCCGCAGCTGCGGTGACGCGATGGTCCCGGCCTCCGTGCGCAGTTCGGTGGCGGTCGCCGCCTCGGCGTCGGCGGCCGCGAGCAGGTCCTTCCACTGGACGTGCCCCTGGTGTCGCATCGAGTTGGCGGCCACCTGCGACGACGCGTATTTGGTCATCATGTCGGAGACGACAGCGCAGTCGTCGGGCGACCGCGTGACCAGGACGAACACGCCGGCGCCGGCGCAGGTGACGAGAACGACGGCGATCACCAGCCGGCGCAGCCATGCCTTCTGATCGCTGGTGATCATCGCTGACGCTTCCTGGTCGGCGGGGCGGCTAGCGCGGGATCAGCGGCGTATCGGCTCGGGCCTTGATCTGCTGGACTGTCCACGCATTGCCGTCGGGGTCGGTGAACCCGAAAAGCGTACCGCCGTCGCGGTCATCGATGACGGTGATGCCGCCGGCGTCGACCCCGCGTTCCACCAGCTGCGCGCGAGCCGCGGCCGCGTCGGCGACGACGAGTTGCAGGCCCTTGAGCGACCCTGGAGCCATCGCCTGCTCGCCGGACACGTCGCCCAGCACGATGGAGCAGCCCGAACCGGGCGGGGTCAACTGCGCGAACCGCATGCCCGGTGCCCGGGTGTCGTGATCGAGGTGAAAGCCGACCCGGTCGCGGTAGAAGGCGATGGACCGGTCGATATCGCTGACCGGTACCACCACCACCTCCAGCGTCCAGTCCATCACCGGCTCTGCAGCAGCTCATCGAGGCGCTCGTAGCCCTCGGTCATGCCGCCCTCCATGCCGGACGACAACAGGGCGTCACGGGCTTCTGTGTTCGGGCAGATGGAGCGCCCCTTCAGCCGGGTGCGGTCACCGCCGAGGCCCTCGAACCACAGGAATTCGATGTTCACCATGTCGGGTGCGCCCTCGAACTCGAAGGTCTGGATGACGAATTCGTTGTCCCGCACCTTGTGGAACACCCCGTTGAAGCCGAACTTGCCGTGCTCGTTCTCGTGCACGTAGCGGTAGCCGCCGCCGGTACAGAAGTCCCAGTGTTGGATCTGCATCTCCATGCCCCGTGGCCCAAGCCACTGCCTGACCAGGTCGGGCTCCGCATGGGCACGGAACACCGCCTCGACCGGAGCGTCGAACTCGCGGGTGAACTCCATCGCCAGCGTGTCGACGGGGGCCAGCAGGTTCAGTGCGTTCGTCATTTTCGTGTCCTTATCTCTTCGTTTTCATCTTTTGTCGCCATGGCCGCCAGCACGGAGTCGAGCCGGCGGTAGCTGCGTTCGGCGTTCAGCCGGTAGCCGTCGATCCACTCGGTGAGTCGCTCCAGGGCTGCGGCGTCGAGATACACCGGCCGCCGCTGCGCGTCCCGGGTCCTGGTGACCAGCCCCGCCTGCTCGAGCACCTGAACATGCTTGGAGACAGCCTGTTTGGTGATGTCGAACGGAGCGGCCAACTCGTTGACGGTCGCCGGACCGCGGGACAGCCGGGCCACCATGGCGCGCCGCACCGGGTCGGCCAGCGCCATGAAGGCCCGGTCCAGCCGGGCATCCACATCCTCATCGGCAGTCCCCACTAATCAACCTTGCGTTTGATCAATCAATCGATTGACTACCAACGTAGAGGGCGTTTCGAAGGGTGTCAAGGGGCTCTCAGTCCGCGGCCGGCGCGCCGCTAGGATCTGCCGCGTTTCCTGCGGATGATGGCGCGAAGCCGGTCCAGCCGGGTGCCGATGTCACGTTCGACGCCACGTCCGGTCGGCCGGTAATAGTCGACACCGACCAGGTCGTTCGGCGGATACTGCTGCGGCACAACCCCGTCCGGGTCGTCGTGCGGATACACATAGCCCTGCGCATTGCCCAGTGCCGCGGCGCCCGAGTAGTGGCCGTCGCGCAGATGAGGCGGAACCAGACCCGCCTTACCGGCCTTGATGTCGTTCATCGCCGCGCCCAGCGCCGTGGTGACCGCGTTGGACTTCGGCGCGCTGGCCAGATGAATGGTGGCGTGCGCCAATGTGAGCTGAGCCTCGGGCATACCGATCAGCGCAACCGTCTGCGCCGCGGCGACCGCGGTCGGCAGGGCGGTCGGATCCGCCATGCCGATGTCCTCGCTGGCCAGGATCACCAGGCGACGGGCGATGAACCGCGGATCCTCCCCCGCGACGAGCATCCGGGCCAGATAGTGCAGGGCGGCGTCGACGTCCGAGCCGCGCATCGACTTGATGTAGGCACTGATGACGTCGTAGTGCTGATCACCGTCGCGGTCGTAGCGGACGGCGGCTTTGTCCAGCGACTGCTCGATGGTCTGGACCGAGACGTGTTCGCCGGCCTCGGCTGCCACCTCCAGCGCGGTCAGCGCCCGCCGCGCATCCCCGGCGGCCAGTTGCACGAGGAGGTCGACGGCATCGGGATCCACCGGTACCCGGCCGCCCAGCCCGCGCGGGTCGTCGATCGCGCGGTGCACCACCGTTCGGATGTCATCGGGGGTGAGCGGCTGCAGTTGCAGGATCAGTGACCGCGACAGCAGCGGCGCGACCACGGAGAACGACGGGTTCTCGGTGGTGGCCGCCACGAGCAGCACCACCCTGTTCTCGACGGCGGACAGCAGCGCGTCCTGCTGAGTCTTGGAGAACCGGTGCACCTCGTCGATGAAGAGCACGGTCTGCTCGCCGTACGCGGCGGCGCGGCGGGCGACGTCGATGACGGCCCGGACCTCCTTGACCCCCGCGGACAGCGCCGAAAGGGCCTCGAACCGTCGGCCGGTGGCCTGCGAGATCAGCGACGCCAGCGTGGTCTTCCCGGTTCCCGGCGGCCCGTAGAGGATCACCGACGCAGCGCCGGCGCCGTCTACCAGCCGGCGCAGCGGAGACCCCGGCTTGAGCAGATGCGACTGCCCGACCACCTCCTCGAGGGAGGCCGGGCGCATCCGGACCGCCAAGGGGGCGGACGGTGGCGCAGCCCGGTCGAACTCGGTCGGCTCAGAGCCGCCGGGCACGTCGAACAGACCGTCGGACACGGTCCAGGCTTACCACGGACCACCGACGGTCATGGCGCCGGCTGCGTGACGAAGTCGATGAGCTCCTCGACCCGGCCGATCAGCGCGGGCTCCAGGTCGGTCCAGTCGCGGACGCCGCCGCGGATGCGCCGCCACGCCTACGCGAGGTCGGCCTGGTCGGCGTGCGGCCAGCCGAGTGCCTCGCACACGCCGTGCTTCCACTCCACGTTGCGCGGCACGGTGGGCCATGCCCGCAGGCCGACCCGGCCCGGCTTCACCGCCTGCCAGATGTCCACATACGGGTGACCCACGACGAGCGTGTCGGCGCCGCCGGGTCCGCGCCGGACGGCGTCGGCGATGCGCGTCTCCTTGGAGCTCGCGACCAGGTGGTCGACGAGCACACCGAGCCGGCGCCCCGGACCGGGCCGGAAGTCCCGGACGATGTCGACGAGGTCGTCGACGCCACCGAGGTGCTCGACGACGACGCCCTCGATCCGCAGGTCGTCGCCCCACACCTGCTCGACGAGTTCGGCGTCGTGGCGGCCCTCGACATAGATCCGGCTGGCGAGCGCCACTCGCGCACGGGCGCCCGGCAACGCGACCGAACCGGACGCCGTGCGGTTGGCGCCGGAAGGCGCGGCGCGACGCGGCGGCGTGAGGATGACCGGTCGGCCCTCGAGCAGGAATCCCGGACCGAGCGGGAAGTTCCGGCAGCGGCCGTGCCGGTCCTCGAGGTCGACTCCCCCGAATTCCACCCGGATCACCGCACCCACATAGCCTGTCTGCGCATCCTCGACGACCATGCCGAGCTCAACCGGCTGCTCCGTGGAGCGGACCCTCCTGGGCCCGTGCGGGTCTCCGGCGAGGACGTCGGTGCCATAGCGATCAGCCACGTGAGCGATCCTATGAATGATCAGCCGCCTACCCCGGTTCCGCCACACCGCGGACATACGATCGGCGAGTGCTGATCAACCGGGAAACCGCCGACGGGATCGCCGACGGCGGCATCACGCTGGTGCTGCGCCGGTGGGATGCGCCGCGCGCGAAACCGGGCGGCACCCAACGTACTCCGGCCGGGACCATCCGGGTCGATGCCGTCGCGGAGCATCCCGGCAGCTACCGGGTCACGGCCGCGCAGGCCCGCGCCGCAGGGTTCCCCGACGCGAAGTCCGCGCAGGCCGTGCTGGATCGCCGCCCCGCCCGGCACACCTACGTCATCGCGGTGTCCTACCTGGCCCCCGACGAACGCCCCCAATTGGCCGGGAACGACAACCTCACCGGCGACGACGTCGCCGCTATCAGCGGACGCCTGGATCGCTGGGATGCGGCCAGCCGCGGCAGGCCCTGGACCCGCGAGGCGCTTGCGTTGATCGCCGCGAATGAAGGGGTACGGGCGCCCGACCTGGCCGCCCGGATGGGCTTCGAGGTGCCGCCCTTCAAACGAAACATCCGCAAGCTCAAGGGATTGGGGCTGACGATCAGTCTGGATGTCGGATACCGGATCTCACCGCGGGGCAAGGCGTTCCGGCAGCTGACTAGCGACTGAAGTGCTGCCTGCGCAGCCGGATGCGCCTTCAGCACGTCTTCCATCTGGTCCGTCGAGATGGTTTCGCCGCCGCGGATGATGACATCCTTGATCCGGTCGGTGATGCTCAGCCCTTCAGCCGTCCATGAACACCGTCCGGCTGCCGGACACCAGCGGTCGCAGCATGCTGCCCACCCCGGCGATGTGGCCCGGCGGCGCCGACGTGGTGCCCGATGTGTACAGCAGCAGGCGGACGTCGTTCGGACTCCTCAGCGGGACGCAGGTAGTCATCGCCGGAAGCGTCGAGCTCGGAGAGCGCGAGGTAGCCCTCCCCCGGCTCGGCGTCCAACAGGACGATGTCGAGCGCCAGCGGTCGGGCATGATCAGCACCTTCGCGCCCGACTCGGCCAGAATGAGGCTGACCTCCGCCATGCCGAAAATGTGCACGATCGGCACCAAGACTTCCCCGCACAGCAGCACCGCCTGATACAACGCGGCGCATTCGGCCCGGTTCGTCAGCTGCACCGCGACGGCGTCGGCGGGGCGTATCCCGAGCCGCTGTAGCGCCGCGGCCAGCGCCATCGCGTCGTCGCGGATCTGCGCGACCGTCGGGCTGCTGACCGACTCACCGACGACGAACGTCACCGGCACCGCCCCGTTGTCGGTCACGCCGGCATCGAAGCGCCCAGCAGGGTCCGCTCGGAGAACCAGCGTCGCGGTACCATCGGTCCCGCAGTGGGCCATAGTCGAAAGCCATCGCGGCGAGGGTACTGAGCGCTCCCGCGCGTACGGTCGAGATATGCGCGTCGTCATCGCGGGTGGGCACGGAAAGATCGCGCTGCGGCTCGAGCGGCTGCTCGTCGGGCGCGGCGATGAGGCAGTGGGAATCATCCGAAAACCCGAGCAGGCCGACGACCTGCGCGCCGCGGGCGCCGAGCCGGTGATCTGCGACCTGGAGTCGGCAACCGTCGAGGAAGTCGCCCGGCATCTGCAGGGCGCCGACGCGGCCGTGTTCGCCGCAGGTGCGGGTCCGGGCAGCGGAATCGCCCGCAAGGACACCGTCGACAAGGCGGCGGCGATCCTGTTCGCCGACGCGGCCGAGGCGGCCGGGGTGCGGCGCTACCTGGTGATCTCCTCGATGGGTGCCGACCGCGAACCGCCGGAAGGCACCGACCCGGTCTTCGCCGCCTACCTGCGCGCGAAAGCCGCAGCGGACGCCAATATCAGCGCCCGCGCCGGCCTGGACTGGACGATACTGCGACCCGGACACCTCACCGACGACCCCGGCACCGGCAGGGTGGCGCTGGCCGAGCACACCGGCTCGGGCGACGTGCCCCGCGACGACGTCGCCGCGGTCCTGTCGGCGCTCCTGCTGGAGCCCGGCACCGCCCGCCGCACGCTGGAGTTGATCAGCGGCGACACGCCCATCGAGGACGCCGTCAAGGCGGTCGCCCGGGGCTGAGGGCTACGTCCCGCTGAGTACCTGTTCGACGGCGCCCACGATGGGTCCGGGCCGGGCCGCGACCGGGATGCCGCGAACGAAAACGCTCGGTGTGCCGGCGATACCGCGTTGTACCGCGCGCTCGGTGACGTAGGAGGGCCAGGGAATGTAGGTGCCCCGGCGGATCGTCTCCGCGAACGCGGGGTCGGTGATGCCGATCCCCTGGCCGACTTCGACGAGCTGTCCGTCGGTCAGACCCGGTCCGCCCTCTGGCGGCTGGTATTCGAACAGGGCCCGGGCGTACTCGTGGAACATTCCGGCATCCGATGCCGCTCCGGAGGCGGCGGCCGCGCGGCTCGAGTAGGCGGTGGGCGAAACGGCGTCCAGGAAGTTCATCGGATGGCGGGTGAAGGTGATCAGCTCATCGGCCAACAGCCGGTCCAGGGTGGGCCCGGTCATCAGCTCGAACTGCTTGCAGAACGGGCACTGGAAGTCGATGTAGGCCTCGACATCTGCTGGTCCGGTGCCCACCACGATGCCGTCCCCGTCGGGGTTGGCGCCGCGCGGGATCGGTATCGGTGGGGCGGCGGTTCGATTAGCGGTCATGCCGACGATGCTTCCCGTGCAGGCCCGGTCCACTCTTCGGCCCGGTGGCGCGAGATACGCCTCAGCCGTTGGTCATCCGGGGTCCGGGCTCAGGTGGTGGCGTGGACCGCGGGAGCGGCGTACGTGGCTTTCCGCCTGCGGCCGACGGTGGCGGCACGGCGCAGGACGCTGGGGCGCAGCAGGCTGGATGCGGGGTCGATCAACTGCATCGCCCGCAGGAACCGTTCGGCCACCAGTAGATCCGATTCGGCGGCTGCGAGCACCCGGTCGGTATATGCGTTGGTGAACCGCATCGAGCGGGTTCGCCTGCCCTCCACCTCGGGAAGTGTCAGGTCGGATCCGGTCGCCATCTGCCAGGCGACTCCGATGCGCTTGGCGGAGGAGGCGAAGAATCGCTTCGGCAGGTCGTGGCCGCCGCGGCGCAGGCAGTCCCGCAACACCAGCGCATCGAGGGCAGCCATCGTCATCCCCTGGCCGTAGACCGGGTTGAAACTGCAGATCGCGTCGCCGGACACCAAGAGGCCCTTCGGGAGTCGGCGCATTTTGTCGTAGCGGCGCCAGCGATTGGACGGAACCCGGTAGCGGGCCACCTCCCCGAGTGGTTCGGCCGCTCGCAATATCGGTCCCAGGTGAGCCGGTAGGACGTCCTCGGCGAAAGTGACCATGCCGGCTTGGTCGACGGGCGGCTCATGCCCCATCATGCCGCCGACGGTGAACATCCAGGTGTCGTTCTCGTACCCCGCCAGGGCCATACCGGTGAGCTGGTCCGGTGATGCTCCGACTGCGACCATCTTCTCGTGCACAACGCCGCGTGGTATTCGCAGCATCTGACTTGCGTACGCCAGGTGCACCACCACCTGGTCCTCCGCGGGCCGCTCGTAGCCGAGGCTTTCCAGAAACGCGGGTGTGCGGGACCCACGCCCCGTCGCGTCGACAACCAGATCCGCTGTCAACGACCGTGTTCCGCCGCCGTCACGGTCTACCACCCGGGCCCCGGTGACCCGGTCGCCGTCGAAGGTTGCTGTCAACTCGGCCACATCGTGGCCATCGAGCATCGTGACGTTGGGTATGGCGAGCAGGCGCCGCCGAACGTGACACTCCAGGAAGGGTCTGCTCGGGAAATAGATAGTCATGGTGCTGGGATCTTTGAGCATCCCGGACCGGACCATCCGGTGTCCGCCCAAGAAGATGTACAGCTGGGACAGATCGCCGTCGTCCCACACCGGTGCGCCGTCGGCGACCAGTTCCTCGAGCAGTCCGGGGAACAGCTCGGCCAGGGTGTGCGAGCCCCGTCCGAGCAATGCGTGCGCGTGCCTGCCCTGTGGCACACCCCGCCGGTTTACCGGATCGTCGCCGAGGACGTCGCGTTCGACCACGGTGACGTCGTCGTAGAAGTCGGCCAGCACCCTGGCCGCGAGCAGGCCGCACATGCTCGCCCCGAGAACGATTGCGTGATCACCGATTTTCCCCATCCGGCAAGCATCGCGCCGCCGCCCTCAGGCGATTCGAGTAGTCGACTACTCGAATTTCCGGGTGACGCAGGACTATCCCCCGCCGGCGGCCGCTGCCAGCTTCTGCGGGTCGGAGGTCACCTCGTCGATGACGGTGTGGATGAACCGCATCTTCTCCAGCACCGGGGCGAGCAACACGAACGGGTAGAGGTCGTGGCGACCCATCGAGCGGTTCACCATGTTCAGTGCCCACGCCAGCGGCAGCCACATCTCTATGAGGGAGTCGAACCCGCTGGGGCCCAACGCCCGTCGCTCGAGTGTCGCATTCGCCGGGGCGAAGCTGAAGGCCGCGGCGGTGTCCAGGGTGTCGCGGATATGCAGGTAGTGCGCGAAGGTCTCGGCCCAGTCCTCGGCGGGATGCATGGTGGCGTAGGAGGAGACGTAGTTCTGCTCCCAGCCCGGAGGCGCCCCTTCGCTGTAGTGCCGGTCCAGCGCCGCCTGGTAGTCGGCCTCGGCGTCGCCGAACAACTCCTGGGCGCGCTCGGAGTACGCCGGCGACGTGCGGACCAGGCGGTAGTAGTAGTAGTGCCCGATCTCGTGGCGGAAGTGTCCGAGCAGCGTGCGGTACGGCTCGTCCATCGCGATGCGCAGTTGCTCGCGGTGCACGTCGTCGCCCTCGGCGAGATCGAGGGTGATCACGCCGTTGTCGTGCCCGGTTAACACCTTCTCGAACCGGCTGGACAGCAGGTCGAACGCCAGCCCGTAGTCGGGGTCCTCGTCACGGCCGACGATCGGCAGCTTCAGCTCGTGCAGTTCGGCGATCAGCCGGCGCTTGGCTTTCTCCGCGGTCGCGAACGCCGCGAGCGCCACGGTGTCGGCGTCGTTGGGGCGGGTGCGGGTCAGGCCGCACGACCGGCACAGCTGCCGGACCGGACCCTTCTCGACGAGCCAATTGCACTCGGCCAGATGCAGATTCGCGCACAGCTGGTACTCACTGGCATCCACTGCGCCGCCGTGCTCGCTCTCCGGACCCTTGGCGATGACCAGCAGCGCCATGTCGTCGAGGGAGAAGCCCAGCTTGCTACCGCACGACAGGCACACCGAGTTCTCGAATGCCAGATGCTGCCCGCAATTCGGACAGATGAAATCACGCACGCAGAACTCCCCCTTCGAACGGCGCCACATCCACCGCGACGTCGATGACACTGCGCTCGGAATCGGTGTAGATGATGCCACGCAGCGGGGGAACGTCCGCATAGTCGCGGCCCCAGCCGACGGTGATGTAGCGCTCGTCGACCATCTGATCGTTGGTGGGGTCGAACCCCAGCCACTGGTTCTGCGGTGTCCATACCGCCGCCCAGGCGTGGGTCGCGTCGATGCCGACCATGCGTTCCTTTCCCGGTGGCGGGTCAGT
>JAOPWF010000096.1 GCA_025965815.1 Mycobacterium sp. | reverse complement strand
TGGCCACCACCGGATGCAGGCCACCCATCGCCAGTCCTGCGGCCGACGTCATCGCATGCTGCTCGGCGATTCCGACGTCGAAGAAGCGGTCGGGGAACCGTTGCCGGAACGCGCTCAGTCCGGTCGGGCCCGGCATGGCGGCGGTAATCGCCACGATGTCGCGGCGCTTCGTGCCGTAAGCGATCAGCGCTTCGGAGAACGTCGACGTCCAGGCCGGCCCCGGCACGGATGTGGCCAGCCCCGTCTCGGGGTCGATCACGCCGCACGAGTGCATCTGGTCGTCCTCGTCGTTCTCGGCAGGCGGGTAGCCCATGCCCTTGCGGGTGACGACGTGCACGATGACCGGAGCGTTGAAGCCTCGCGCATTGCGCAGCGCGCTCTCAACCGCGTGCTCGTCGTGGCCGTCGATCGGGCCGACGTACTTCAGGCCGAGGTCGGTGAACATCACCTGCGGCGACAAGGCGTCCTTGATGCCGGCTTTGACGCTGTGCAGGCACTGGTAGCAGAGCTCGCCGACGAGCGGCACACCGCGCAGCGCCCTCTTACCCTCGTCGAGCACCTTCTCGTAGCCCGGCTGCAGCCGCAGCCCGGCGAGGTGCTCGGCGAACCCGCCGATGGTCGGCGCGTAGCTGCGGCCGTTGTCGTTGACCACGATCACGACGGGCCGGCGCGCGGCGGCGAGGTTGTTCAGCGCCTCCCAGCACATACCGCCGGTCAGCGCGCCGTCGCCGACGACGGCGACCACGTGCCGGTTGCGGTGCCCGGAGAGCTCGAATGCCTTCGCCAGCCCGTCGGCGTAGGACAGCGCCGAACTGGCGTGGCTGGACTCCACCCAGTCGTGCTCGCTCTCGCTGCGCGACGGATAGCCCGACAGGCCGCCCTTTTTGCGCAGCGTGTCGAAGTCGAGGCTGCGACCGGTCAGCATCTTGTGCACATATGCCTGATGACCGGTGTCGAAGATGATCGGATCGTGCGGCGAGTCGAACACCCGGTGCAGCGCCAGTGTGAGCTCCACCGCGCCGAGATTGGGGCCCAGGTGCCCGCCCGTTGCAGCGACCTTATGGATCAGGAATTCGCGGATTTCCTGTGCCAGATCGCTCAGCTGCGACTGAGAAAGGTGCTGCAGATCAGCGGGGCCGCGGATCTGTTCAAGCATCAGGTCAGTGTTCGCACGGGCGCGCGCCTCAGTCCTGTCGAGACGCGTAGATGTCGGGCACACCGTCATGGTCCGCGTCCGCAGTTTCGAGCAGATAAATGCGCCGATAGGCCGCGTTGCGACTCAACAACACAAAGGAAGCCAGTGCACCTGCGATAACGGACCCGACGAGCACCCCGATCTTGACGTCGTCCCCCGCTGTGGTGCCGTGGCCGAACGCAAGTTCACCGATTAATAACGAAACTGTGAAGCCGATGCCGGCCAGCAGCGACACGCCGAGCACGTCACGCCACGCGAGGTCGTCGTCGAGGCTGGCGTGGGTGAACTTGGCCAGTATGAAGGCGGTCAGCCATACGCCGAGAGGTTTGCCGATCACTAGTCCTGCAATGACGCCATCGGTGACGGGACGCAGCAGCGAGCCACCCAGACCAGACCAGCCGCCGACCGTCACTCCTGCGGCGAAGAACGCGAACACGGGCACGGCGAATCCTGCGGATACCGGCCGCAGCGTGTGTTCGAACAGCTCGGCGGTGGGGTGGCCATGCCGGCCCAGCACCGGGACCGTGAAACCCAACGCGACCCCGGCGACGGTGGCGTGCACGCCGCTCGCATGTACCAGCGCCCAGGCCACCGCAGCCAGCGGCACCAGCAGCCACCAGCGGTGCACGCCGCGCTGCACGGCGAGCCCGAACAGGCCGATCGGGATCAGTGCCAGCGCCAGCGGTCCGAGGGACAGATGGTCGGTGTAGAAGACGGCGATAACGGTGATCGCAATCAGGTCGTCGACGACAGCCAGCGTCAGCAGGAAGGTGCGCAACGCCGTCGGCAGGTGGGTGGACAGCACCGCGAGCACGGCCAGCGCGAATGCGATGTCGGTAGCGATCGGAACCGCCCAGCCGTCGAGGTTCTCTGGCTGGCCCGCCGCCAGATTGATCGCGATGAATATGGCGGCCGGGACGATCATGCCGCCAATGGCCGCCGCGATCGGCAGAGCCGCCCGCGCAGGATCGCGCAGATCGCCGGCGACGAACTCGCGCTTGAGCTCCAAACCGACGACGAAGAAGAAGATCGCCAGCAGGCCGTCGGCGGCCCACGCCGACACTGAGAGGTGGAGATGCAGCGATTCCGGTCCGATCGCGAATTCCGAGATCGCCTCATAGGCGTGTGACCACGGCGAGTTCGCCCACACCAAGGCGGTCGCCGCGGCAACCAACAGCAGTACGCCGCCGACGGTTTCCTTCCGCAGGATCGCAGCGAACCGCTGCGTCTCCGACCACGAGCCGCGCGTCAGCAGTCGCAATCCGGTTGGCATTGGCCGCAGTCTAGTGATCCGGGCCGAATGGCCAATCCAGTTGCCCGGCTCGGCCATTTACGGCATGTTTACACCTGGAGCGCCGGGAAGTCTGGTCGGCAGTCGCACCGCGGGTGACGACTCAAACGACGGACATGGGAGTTCCGAAGTGGCGATGCAACGGACAGTCGGTGGAGTCCGCAGGCGCCAAGAAACCGTATGGATTTCTCCGCACCCCGATGATGGCGACGTACCGTTGCGGTGTGCGAGCCGAACAGATCGCCGAGGAGTTTCCCGTCGTCAGCCTGGACTCCGATGCGCTCGACGCGGTGCGCCTGCTGGCCACCCGTCGGCTCCCTGGACTCGTGGTGACCGACCAGGCCGGGACGCCGGTGACGATATTGCCGGCGTCGCAGGTCGTCCGTCTGCTGGTGCCTGCGTACGTCCAGGAGGACCCGTCGCTGGCCGGAGTGCTGAGCGAATCGATAGCCGATCGGATCGCCGACAAGCTCGGCGGAAAGTCGGTCGCGGAGGTACTGCCCAAGCCACCGCCGGACATGGCGACCGTGAAGTCCGACGACACCATCATCGAGGTGGCGGCGATTATGGCCCGCAACCGCTTTCCCCTGGTTGCCGTCATGAGCGGCGAGGGAATCGTCGGCGT
>JAOPWF010000719.1 GCA_025965815.1 Mycobacterium sp. | reverse complement strand
GTCGGTCGCGTCCAGCGCACTATCGCGCGGTTCGTCGATGACGGCCACCGTGTCGCCGTGCACCTGATTCATCCACACCACCCGCTCCACACCCAGCCCGATCGCGGTGGCGAGCCGCTTCCGGTTCGCGGCCACCGCCTGCGGATCGTCACCGACGTGGTCGCCCAGATTGAACGCGTCGAAGGGAGGTGCCGATGCACCGCCGGCGCGGGTGGTGGTCACGCGCCGCACACGAAGGCTCACCAGGCCCAGTATTCCGTCGAAAGGGGCGGTCAGTGGCGCATGAAGGGCGGCACGTCGACGTCATCGTCGTCGTCGCCACCGATACGCACCGTCGCGCCGTTGGTATGGACCGGGACGCTGACGGCATCTGCGGGTTCGAACAGCGACGAAGTCACCTTGCCCGCGTGCGCCGAGGCGATCCCCGCGGCCTGGTTCGCGGCCTGACCCGGGCCCACCACGGGCTTGCGGCCCGGGCCCGTGGGGTCGAAGCCAGCGGCGATGACCGTGACCCGGACCTCGTCACCGAGCGAGTCATCGATCACGGTGCCGAAGATGATGTTGGCCTCAGGATGAGCGGCGTCCTGCACCAGCGAGGCGGCCTCGTTGATCTCGAAGAGCCCCAGGTCGCTGCCGCCGGCGATCGACATCAGGACGCCCTGCGCGCCCTCCATCGACGCCTCCAGGAGCGGGGAGTTGATCGCGATCTCCGCCGCCTTGAGCGATCTGCCGTCACCGCGGGCCGCGCCGATACCCATCAGGGCGGTGCCCGCGCCGGACATGATGCCCTTCACATCGGCGAAGTCGACGTTGATCAGGCCGGGCGTGGTGATCAGGTCCGTGATGCCCTGCACGCCGTTGAGCAGCACTTCGTCGGCGCTGCGGAAGGCGTCCATCAGCGACACCGCCGCGTCGCCCATCTGCAGCAGGCGGTCGTTGGGGATGACGATCAGGGTGTCGCAGCTTTCCCGCAGACCGGCGATGCCGGTCTCGGCCTGGTTGCTGCGGCGCTTGCCCTCGAAGGAGAACGGCCTGGTGACCACGCCGACCGTCAACGCGCCGAGCTTGCGCGCGATGGTCGCGACGACGGGCGCCCCGCCGGTGCCGGTGCCGCCGCCCTCTCCGGCGGTGACGAAGACCATGTCGGCGCCGCGGAGCAGCTCCTCGATCTCGTCCTTGGCGTCCTCGGCCGCCTTGCGGCCGACCTCGGGGTCGGCTCCGGCGCCCAGACCGCGGGTGGAGTCACGGCCGACGTCGAGCTTGACGTCGGCATCACTCATCAACAGCGCCTGTGCGTCGGTGTTGATGGCGATGAACTCCACGCCCTTGAGGCCCTGCTCGATCATCCGGTTGACGGCGTTGACGCCGCCGCCGCCGATGCCGATCACCTTGATGACGGCGAGGTAGTTATGCGGGGGGGTCATCGTTCGCCTTCCTCCCTGGTTGCCTTGGGTGGCGCCGAACCTTGGCAAACTCTCAACCTCAACCATAGGCTTAGAGTTATGTCAAGTAGTTCCGCGCAAACAGAACGGTAGGGCGGCGCCGCAACGGATCCCTGCAGGCGCGCCGACGCGCGCGTAACGAATTTCCGCCGATTTCCAGCGCCACCGTGCCGGGGTCCGCTACTTGACGGTCGGCAAATCCGGACTGGATACGTCGTAGGTCTGGCCGGGCTGGGTCAGCAGCGCCGCGAGCTTCTCGGCCTTCTCCGGAGTGCGGTCCGTGGTCCCCCACACGACCACCCGGCCGTCGACCAGCGTCAGGGTGATCGACGCGACCGACGGCGCGGCGATGCGGCCGATCTGCCCGGCCACCTCGGGCCGCAGCGCGGTGAGCACCTCTATTGCGGCCTTGGTGGGAGGATCCGTCGGGGTGGGGTTGTCGACGTCGATGTACGGCAGCCCGGGTGGCGGCGACGCGGTGGCGAAGTCGACTCCGTCGCGGTCGAACAGGTGCGACCCGTCGGGATAGTCCTTGACGACGATCGGGATCCGCTCGACCACCGTCACCCGCAGCGCGGACGGGTACTCACGCTGCACCCTGGCGCTGGCTACCCGGCGGATGGTGGCCACCCGTTCGGCGACCTTGTCGGTGTTGATCTGCAGCAGCGGGGTCCCGGGCTGGACCGCCGCGGCGGCGACGACCTCGTCGCGGGTCACCGCCCCAAGGCCGGTCACGACGATATCGCGGGCCGACATCACCGGCGTGAAGTACAGGATCAGGCCGAGACCGACGGCGATCACGGCCAGGATCACCGTCCACGTCAACACCTTGAGGCCGCGAACAGCGCCCCGCTCAAGGTTTTTGGTCTCCCCTGCCTGCTGACCCTTGACCTTGCGTTTGGCTTCGCGACGGGCCTGCTCGATCGCCGTCGCCCTGGTCTGGGCGGCCCGGCGCTCCTCGCGCTCGCGGCGGGCACGCCGCCGCGGCCCTTCGAAGTCCTCGCCGGCGGCCAGTGGCTCGGTCAGCGCGTCCGGGGAGTCGTCGGCATCGGGCGGGGGCGCGTCGCCGTCGTCCGCACCCGTCTGGCCGGCGTTACCGGGCTCAGTGGTCTCCGGGCCCGTCACCGCTGAGCCGCCCCGGGCGGGCCGGGTGCGCTGCGATTGGCCTTGATCCGCAGTGCCGACAGGATCTCGGTGCCCAGCATGGTGACGTCGCCCGCGCCCATCGTCACGATGACATCGCCCGGGCCCGCGACGTCGGCCACCCGCTCGGCGACCGCGGAGAAGTCCGGGATGTAGTGCACCGGCACACTGACATGCTCGGCGACCGTCGCGCCGCTCACCCCGGCCATCGGCTGCTCGCGCGCGCCGTAGACGTCGAGGACGAACACCTCGTCGGCGGCGTCCAGGGCGCGGCCGAATTCGGCGGCGAAAGCCTCTGTGCGCGAATACAAGTGCGGCTGGAACACCACCAGGGACCGGCCGCCCTCGGTGTTGATCCCCCGGTCGCTTCGCTCTCCCCCGCCCGCGGGAGGTGCCCCCAGCCCGCCGGACTGCTCGAGAAGCGTGCGCACGGCGGCCAGCATTGCGCTGACCTCGGTCGGATGGTGGGCGTAGTCGTCGAACACCCGCACCGTGTTGGCCGTGCCGACCAGCTCGAATCGGCGCCGCACGCCCTCGAAGGTCGCCAGCCCGTCGAGCACCGCGTCCGTCGGAGCGCCCACCTCGATGGCGGCCAGCAGGGCGCCGAGCGCGTTGAGCGCCATGTGCCTGCCCGGCACCGAGAGTCGCATCACGCGCGGGTGGGTTTCGCCGGCCAGCCGGATGTGCGCCACCGCGCCGGTGCCCTGCTGCTCCCAGTTCAGCAGTACGGCGGCGAGCTGCTCCGAATCGGTGCTGCCGTACCGCAACACCCGTACGCCCTGCGCGGATGCCCGGTCGGCCAGCGCGGCCGCACCCGGATCGTCGGAGCACACCACCAGCGCGCCACCGGGGGCCAGCCTGCCGACGAACGCGTCGAACACGGCGGTGTACGCGTCGACGCTGCCGAAGAAATCCAGGTGATCGGCCTCGATGTTGGTGACGACCGCGACGTTCGGGGTGTACTCGAGCAGCGAGCCGTCGCTCTCGTCGGCCTCGGCGACGAAGCAGTCGCCGCTGCCGTGGTGCGCGTTGGTGCCCGCCTCCCCCAGCTCGCCACCGACGGCGAACGACGGGTCGAGGCCGCTGTGTTGCAGGGCGACGATGAGCATCGACGTCGTGGTGGTCTTGCCGTGCGTTCCGGTGACCATCAACTTCGTGTGCTCGGCCATCAATTTGGCCAGCACGACCGGTCGCAGCACCACCGGGATTCCGCGGCGGTGGGCCTCGACGAGTTCTGGGTTTGTTTTCGGGATGGCCGCATGGGTGGTGATGACGGCGGTCGGGCCGCCCGGAAGCAGGTCAAGTGACGACGCGTCGTGGCCGATGCGGATCAGGGCGCCGCGGGCCGTGAGCGCCAGCACACCGCGCGACTCCTTGGCGTCCGAGCCCGAGACCAGGCCGCCGCGGTCGAGCAGGATGCGGGCGATCCCCGACATCCCCGCTCCCCCGATGCCGACCATGTGCACCCGCTGAAGGTCGGCGGGGAGCGCCTTGGCGATCATGGTCGGCCCCGTCGCTTCTTGCGCCCGCCGTCGCGGGCGGCGTGGGCGACCTCCAGCGCGACCTCGGCGACCTTCTGGGCCGCGTCCCGGTGACCCACCATCGCCGCGGCCGCCGTCATCGCGGTCAGGCGCGGTGCGTCGGCCAACAGCCCGGCGACGGTCTCCGCGACGAAGTCCGGTGTCAGATCGGCGTCAGCGACGATCAGCCCGCCTCCGGCTTCGACCACCGGCAGGGCGTTGAGGCGCTGTTCGCCGTTGCCGATCGGCAGCGGCACGTACACCGCCGGCAGGCCGACCGCGGACACCTCGGCGACGGTCATCGCGCCGGAGCGACAGATGGCCAGGTCGGCGGCGGAGTAGGCCAGGTCCATTCGGCTCAGGTACGGCACCGCCACGTACGGCGGATCACCGTCGGCGGGTTCCCGCAGGTCGAGCGTGTTCTTCGGGCCGTGCGCGTGCAGCACCGAAACACCCGCTGTGGCAATGTCTTTGGCGGCCGCAGCGACCGCCCGGTTGATCGACACCGCACCCTGGGATCCACCGAACACCAGCAGCACCAGCGCGTCCTCGGCGAAGCCGAAGTATGCCCGCGCCTCGGCGCGCAAGGCGATGCGGTCCAGCGCGGTGATCGCGGCCCGGACCGGCACCCCGACCACCTCGGCGTTGTGCAGGCCGGAGTTCGGTACCGCGGAGAGCACCCGGCGTGCCGAACGGGCGCCCACCCGGTTGGCCAGCCCCGCGCTGGCGTTGGCCTCGTGGACCACCACCGGGACGCGGCGCCGCCGGAACGGCCCGCCGCGGGCGGCCAGGTAGGCCGGGAGCGCCACGTAGCCGCCGAAGCCGATCACGACGTCGGCGTCGACCTTCTCGAGCACCGCCCTGGTCTGGCTGATCGCGCGGCGCAGCCGCAGCGGGAGCCGCACCAGGTCGCCGGTGGGTTTGCGGGGCAGCGGGACGGGTGTGATCAGTTCGAGGTCGTAGCCCCGCTCCGGGACCAGGGACACCTCCAGGCCGCGGTGGGTGCCCAGCGCGGTGATGCGCACCTGCGGATCGAGCGCGCTCAGTGCGTCAGCGACGGCCATCGCGGGTTCGACGTGACCCGCAGTACCACCACCAGCGAGGACCACCGATACCCTGGTGCCGATCCCCGGGTCGCTTCGCTCCTGCCCGCCGGTCGACTTGCTGACCGAGTCGTTCACCCGTAACGCTGACCTTCCAGTGCGCGGGCCCGTCGGCCCGAGTTGCGCTGGCTAGCGTATCGCTGACCGCTTGCGCGCTGCGCCGTGCGCCGCACCGGCCGCTCGGCTGGCTGATTTTTCTGGCTGGTTTTCCGCTTGGCCGTCGCAGCCGGCTTGCGTTGCGGCTTGGCGGCAGGCGGGCGGGACCGCAACCGGTCCCGCAGGGCTTCGGTCTTGGTCGGCGAATAGGGCTCGGGCAGCGGCAGGCGAAGCAGCCGGTTCATCCGGTCTTCGCGCCCGGCACGCAGGGCGGCGATCGCGTCAGGCTCGTGACGGGCCGCATTCGCAATCACCCCGATCATCAAAAGTGTTGTTGCCGTTGATGTTCCGCCTGCAGAGATCAGTGGCAGCTGCAGACCGGTAACCGGCAGCAGGCCGATGACGTAGCCCACATTGATGAACACCTGGCCGAGCACCCACATGGTGGTGGTGGCGGTGAGCAATCGCAGGAACGGGTCGGCCGAGCGGCGGGCGATCCGCATTCCGGTATAGGCGAACAGCCCGAATAGCGCCAGTAGGCCGAACGCGCCGACGAAGCCGAGTTCCTCACCGATGATGGCGAAGATGAAGTCGTTGTGGGCGTTG
>JAOPWF010000705.1 GCA_025965815.1 Mycobacterium sp. | reverse complement strand
CGTGGCATCAGCGAGCAAAAGTTGGCGCTGCTGCCCGCATGGGGAGAAGCCGGCGGCGTGTACACCGAACAGGAGCAGGCGGCGCTGGCGCTGACCGAGGAGATGACCGATCTGCCCGGCGGCGACCACGTCTCCGACGAGGTGTACACCCGTGCCGCCGCGGCGTTCTCCGAGCGCGAGCTGGGCCAGGTGATCGCGATGGCGCTGACCATCAACGCCTGGAACCGCATCGGCGTGACCACTCGGTTGCCGCTTCCCCGCCGCTAATACGGTGGACACGTGCAGACCAGTTCCGGCGCGCACATCACCGTCCTCGGTGACGTCGTGCAAAAGGTGCATCGGCCGGGCACCGACCCGTCGGAACTGGCGGCGCGGCCGGCCCGGCCCGGCTCGGCAAGGACGGGTCGGGCTG
Organism: Mycobacterium sp.; assembly: GCA_025965815.1. GTDB lineage: Bacteria > Actinomycetota > Actinomycetes > Mycobacteriales > Mycobacteriaceae > Mycobacterium. The sequence continues at coordinate 3,001 of JAOPWF010000705.1, read as the reverse complement.
TCTGCTGGCGCCACTGGTCACCGAGCCGGAGCGCGTCGACGTCCGAAGCCCAGGTCGACGAGGACTGGGACGCCTTCCTCGAGCCGTTCGCCCGGGCCGCCGGCGGCGGCGGTGGCGGCGCCTGGACGAACCGGTTCTCCAGCTGAGTGAGCGATTCCAGTTCGCCGAAGTCGAGGAAGATGCCGCGACAGGTGTCGCACTGCTCAAGCTGGATGCCGTTGCGCTCGTACGTGCGCATCGATCCCGCGCACTTCGGGCGCCGCAGTTCAGCGGGGGTACCCGCAGCGCCGGGTTGGGGCGGGGCTTGATAGGTGGAATGCTCATGTCCGGTCAACGGCCGGTGGCCTTGCTAAGTGTGCCTTAGTTAGACCCAATAGGGGACGCGCGCCCGGTACTGGCGCAGCGTGAACGCGGCCATGATCCAGCCGATCACGGTGAGCACCAGCACGACCACCCAGTGCCGGAGTTCCTGCGGGGCGCCCAGCAGTGGCGCCCGCACGATGTCCAGGTAGTGCAGCAGCGGATTGAGCTCGACGATCTTGGCCCACCGCCCGGCGCCCTGCTGCTGCAGCGTGTTGTCGTTCCAGATGATCGGCGTCATGAAGAACAGCAGCTGCACCAGGCTGAACAGCAGCGGGCTGATGTCGCGATAGCGGGTAGCGAGGATGCCGAAGCAGAGCGCCACCCAGACGCAGTTCAGCATGATCAGCGCGAGCGCCGGAATGAACGACAGGTCGGCCCAGGACCACGGTTTCGGGTAGATGATCGCGATCACGATGTAGATGACGATGTTGTGTGCGAACAGAATCATCTGCCGCCACACCAGCCGGTAGACGTGCACGCTCAACGGTGTCGGAAGCTGTTTGATCAGCCCCTCGTTGGCGATGAACACGTCCGCACCCTCGAGGATGGCGGCGTTGATCAGGTTCCAGACGATCAGCCCGAGCGTGACGTAGGGCAGGTGCTCGGACAGTTCGAGGTGGAACAGCTTGGAGTACAGCCCACCCATCGCGACGGCAGTGGTGCCGGTGGCGATGGTGATCCAGAACGGGCCCAGCACCGAACGCCGGTACCGCTGCTTGATGTCCTGCCAGCCCAGGTGCAACCACAGCTCTCGCCGGCCGTACCCGTCGGCGAGGTCACGCCATGCGCGGGCCATGGTCTTCGACTGTTCCGCGGCGTCGGTGAAGGTCATCAGCGCTCCTGGTTCGTCTGCCCGGGGCGACTGAACCGCTCACGCCGTCCCAGGCGCCGCAACCTTAGCCAGTCGCGCAGCCCGGCAGGATCCCGCCGGGACACCAAAAAGAACCAGCCGAAGCGCATCCACTCCTGAAACAGCAGCTTGCGCAGACCCGGCTGCCACAGCAGGTAGCCGCGGTTGCGGTAGGTGAAGAACCGCTTCATCTCGTCGTCGGGGTACTGCGTGTGCATCCGACCGCCCAGAATCGGCTTGAACTCGTCGGTGCCGTAGGGATGCAGGTACACCGCATCCAGGCAGGTGCCGAACGGCAGCCCGGAGCGCACCAGCCTGCGGTGCAACTCCGTCTCGTCGCCCCGGACGAACAACCGCAGGTCGGGCACGCCGACCGCCTCGAGGGTGGATGCGCGGAACAACGCGCCGTTGAACAGCGACGCGATACCTGGCAGCAGAGACTGACCGGCCCCCTCGGTGCGCAGTTCGTCGGCGCGCCGCCGCCATACCAGGCCGCGGCGCAGCGGGAACGCCAGCCGCTGCGGATCGTCGTAGTCGCACACCATGGGGGACACCTCGGCGAGCGAGTTCCTTTCGGCGCAGGCGATCAGCGTGCCCAGCACCTCGGAGTCCTGCGGGCGCCCGTCGTCGTCGGCCAGCCACACCCAGTCCGCCCCGTGCGCCAGCGCGTGCAGCATGCCAAGAGCGAAACCGCCTGCGCCGCCGAGGTTTCGGCGGGATCCGAGATACGTGGTTGGGATGGGCTGGCCGGTCACCAGCTCGCGGACACGGTCGTCGTCATCGTTGTCGACGACGATGAGGTGGTCCGGTGTGCGGGTCTGGGTGCTCAGGGCGTCCAGCGACTTCGCGAGTTCGTCGGGACGCCGATGGGTGACCACGACGGCGTACACCGATTCAGTCATCGGTGCCTGTGCTGGCCGTTTGGGTCCAGTCCTGGCGATGCTCGTCGAGGATCTCCCGCACGTGGCGCGCGGCGTCCTCGCCCTCGTAGGCGCCAACCACTTCCTCGATACCGCCGGTCATCCGGATCGTGCCGTGGTCGATCCACATGGCGGTCTTGCACAGCCGTGCCAGAAATTCGTTGGAATGGCTGGCGAACACCAGGATTCCGGAACGCTCGACGAGTTTCTGCAACCGCGTCTGAGCCTTCTTGAGGAACTCCGCGTCGACGGCGCCGATGCCCTCGTCGAGCAGCAGTATCTCCGGGTCGATGCTGGTCACCACGCCCATCGCCAGCCGGACCCGCATGCCGGTGGAATAGGTACGCAGCGGCATCGACAGGTACTCGCCCAACTCGGTGAAGTCGGCGATCTCGTCGATCTTGGCCTGCATCTGCTTGCGGGTCTGTCCGAGGAACAGCCCGCGAATGACGATGTTCTCGTAGCCGGAGATCTCCGGGTCCATGCCAACACCGAGATCGAACACCGGGGCCACCCGGCCGCTGACCGTCGCCGAGCCGCGGGTCGGCTCGTAGATCCCGGATAGCAGGCGCAGCAGCGTCGACTTTCCGGCGCCGTTGTGCCCGACCAAGCCCACCCGGTCGCCCATGCTCAGCGACATGGTGATGTCCCGCAGAGCCTCGATCACCAGCACGTTGGAGTCGTTGCGCCCGATGGTGCCGCCTGCCTTGCCCAGGAACGCCTTCTTCAGCGATCGCGACTTGGCGTCGAAGATGGGGAATTCCACCCAGGCATTACACGTCTCGATATGCGGACCGGGAACTGACACGAGGACCTGTCTACTACAGGTACTGACCGGTCCCGGCACCGCCGCCGCGCTGTCCGGGCA
>JAOPWF010000688.1 GCA_025965815.1 Mycobacterium sp. | reverse complement strand
GACCCGGCCGCTCGCGGGCTGCGGGAATGGGGCATCAAGCGACAGATATTCGCCCACCCCGAGACGGGCATCAAGATCGACGTCTTCATGGACGCCCTGGTGATGGCCCACTCGATCAAGTTCGCCGACCGGCTCGAACTGGCCGACCCGTGCATCTCGCTGGCCGACCTGCTGCTCTCGAAGCTGCAGATCCACGAGATGACGGCCAACGACCTGATCGACCTCACGGTACTGCTCGGTGAGCACCGGATCGGCGTACAGACGGCCGGGCAGATCGACCTCGACCGCATCCTCGAAGTGCTCTGCGACGATTGGGGGTTCTGGTACACGGCCGACTTGAACCTGGCCCTGCTGCACGAGTCGGTGCAGCGGCCCGGCCTGGACCCAGAGCTGGCGGCTCGGGTCCGGACGCAGATCGAAACGCTGCGGGGCGCCCTGGCCGAGGCACCCAAGTCCCGTCGCTGGCGGTTGCGGGCCAAGGTAGGCACCCGCAAGCGGTGGTACCAGCAGGTCGAGGAAGTCACCTGATGGGGCTGCCGGTCCGGCGCTTCGGGAGTACGGGCTGGGAGCTCACGACGATCGGGCCTCGGCACCTGGGCGCTCGGCGGCGGGGACTGGGCCTTCGGCTGGGGACCGCAGGCGACGCCGAGTCGATCGCCACGATCCACCACGCCGTCGAGGCCGGTATCAACTGGCTCGCGGCGATCAACCGCGCTGCGGCGGCGGACGTCATCCAGTGGTGCGACGCCAACGACACCGGCGTCATCGTCTACAGCCCCATCCACTCCGGCCTGCTGTCGGGCACGTAGCCGACGGCCGGGTCGACGACGTTGCGCAACGGCTTTGCTCGCAGCCACCGATCGAGGTTGTCCGTGAAGACGGTCATCATGTCGATCTCGAACCCGACGTAGTCGCCGGACATGTGCGGCGACACCAGCATGTTCGGCATCGACCACAGCGGTGAGCCGGCCGGCAGCGGCTCGACGTCGAACACGTCGAGCGCGGCCCCTGCGATCGTCCCGGCCCGCAGCGCGTCGATTAGATCGGGTTCGATGACGGTGGGTCCCCGCCCGACGTTGACCACGAACCCGCGCGGCCCGAGCGCGTCTAGCACGTCCGCCCCGACGAGCGCGGTGGTGGCCGGCGTGAGCGGCACTGCGAGGACGAGCAGATCGACGCCCGCGGCGACACCGACCAAGTCGTCCGAGCTCCGGATCGTCCCGAAGTTCGGGTCGTCGCCCGGGGTGCGACCGACCAGGGTGACGTGGACGTCGAGGCGGGCGAGGCGGTCGGCGATCGCCCGGCCGATCGAGCCCGTACCCACCACCGCAGCCCGGGTGCCCGCCAGCCGCCCGGTCGTGCGGTACTGCCAGGTGTTCGCTCGTTGCAGTGCCCAGGTGTCACCCAACCCCTTGACGTGCGCCAGCACCGCGGCGAGCACCCACTCGGCGATCGACGTGTCGAACACACCGCGCGAGTTGGTGAGCGTGACCGAGCCCAGCTCGGGGCAGATCAGCCGGTTGACCCCGACTGAAGCGGCGTGCACCCAGCGCAGCTCGTCGGTCCGGCGCAACAGCGGAGCGAGGTCTGCGAAGCGGTGATCCCAGATGTACAGCACCGACGCGCCGGCGAGTTCCTCGTCGGTGGGGGCCGAGTCGACCGGGACGACCTCGACGCCGGCGGGGATCAGGTGCAGCGGCGGGGGCGGCACTTCCGGGTCGGGCTCGGCGAGCACGAGGACACGGGGACGATTCGGCACGGGTGCTCCGTTCGATCGGGTCACTCTGGGATACATTTTCGATATCGTATCGAAAATGCGAAAACTCGGGCAACACGAGAGGCAATGATGTCAATTCCCTATGAATTCGCCGGTGCCTGGCGACGGGTGGGTACCGATGGCTGACACGACGACGGATCGTCACTTTCTCGACCCGACGGCCTACGAGCCGGACATCGCCGATCCCGTCGAGCTGAGAGCACACCGCAAGCGCCGGCTCGCCCTGGCGTACCGGGTGTTCGGCGCGATGGGCTGGGGCTCACTCGGCGACGGGCACATCTCCGCCCGCGACCCCGACCGACCGGACTGTTTCTGGCTGGGTCGTTACGGCGTGCCGTTCCGGTACATGTCCACCGAGGACCTCGTGCTGGTCCGTCCGGACGGCACCGTCGAGGGCGGCGGCCACATCAACAACGCGGCGTACTACATCCACGCCCCGGTGCACGAGGCCCGTCCCGAGATCGTCTCCGCGGCCCACTGCCACACGCCCTACGGGACGCCGTTCTCGGCGACCGTCACCAAGCTCGAGCCGATCTCGCAGGAGTCGTGCGTGTTCTTCGGCGATCACGAGATTTTCGACGACGAAGAGGTCAGCATCTCCTCGACCGACGGCGGCAAACGCATTGCGGCGGCGATCGGCGGCGCCCGCGCGGTCATTCTGCGCAACCACGGGCTGCTGACGGTCGGCGCCACGGTCGATGCGGCAGTCGGCTACTTCCTGTTGATGGAACGCTGCGCCGAGGTCCAGGTGAAGGCGCGTGACGCCCGCCCGATCGGGGCCGCGGCGGCCCGGCGCGTCCACGACGAGTTCGACGAGGTCGCCGCGTGGCACGCGTTCCAGTGGGCGCAACGCAGCTACGTGCCCGACGTCAGCGTGGCCGGGCAGTAGCGGTTCTGGATCAGCCTGGGAGCGATCGCGGCAGCCCGAACCACGGGAGCACGCTGTTTTCGAAGCGGGTCATGGCGCAGATCCGGTCACCGGTGAGGGTGAGGACGAGGAGACCGGCTCCGTGGCGGATGCCACCGGTGGGGAAGCGAAGGTAGGCGCCGAACGCCAGCTGACCATTCGCCCGCGTCGGCACGAGGTCGTACCTACGCCCCACGGGCATGACGGCGGCGTAGAAGCGGGCCACGACGTCGCGCCCTTCGTATTCGAAGGGAAGGGGCGGCATGGACACGATGACATCGGCGGTGAGCAAGGCGACCAGCGCCTCGACATCGCCGGACTGGTACGCGCGGACGAACTTTGCGACGAGCGCCTGCTCGGCGGGTGAGTCCGGAGCAGGGGGAGGTTCGTGCTCGCCGGTCGGAGGCAGACGGCGCTGCAGGCTGGCGCGGGCCCGTTTGAGGGCACTGTTGACCGATTCGACGGTCGTGTCGAGCATGTCGGCCACCTCGTTGGCGTGGTATCCGAGTACCTCACGCAAGATGAGGATTGCGCGCTGGCGAGCGGGCAGGACCTGTAGCGCGGTCACGAAGGCCAGCGAGATGGCTTCGGCCTGTTCGTAGCGTGCCTCCGGGCCGAGGGGCACCGTCATGGCACCCTCGAGGAGGGCGTCGGGATATGGCTCCAGCCAAACGATTTCGCCGAGCCGGGTCGGCTCGGGCGGTTCAACGGCGGGGATGTCCCACTCCTTGGCCGAGCGGCGGCTGGTCGACCGAAGCGCGTTGAGGCACCGGTTGGTGGCGATCCGGTAGAGCCATGTGCGGATTGAGGCTCGGCCCTGGAACCCGCCGAGGCCTTGCCAGGCGGCCAGCAGCGTGTCCTGGAGGGCGTCTTCGGCATCGTGAAGGGATCCGAGCATCCGGTAGCAGTGCACCTGCAGTTCTCGACGATGCGGCTCGATCAACTCTCGGAACGCGTCGCCGTCCCCGCTCCGCGCCCTGGTGATCAGGTCGGTTGTCACCACTCCACCCTCGCATCACATCTCTCGCTTCGCCGACCTCGCCAACGGAGCCGTCGAAGATATAGACACCGCGAAGTCGCGAAAACGGGCGCCCCCTTCCGCCCAGTTTTCGGCTCGGCCGGTGTCGATACCGATGGAGACCAAAACCGAACGGACGAGAACCGGAAGGCGGACATCGTGATGAAGACACCCCCGATCGTGTCGGCGCAGGAGTGGCAGGCGGCGCGCGAGCAGCTGCTGGTCAAGGAGAAGGAGTTGACCCGCGCCCATGACGCGCTGGCCGCCTCGCGGCGGCGGATGCCGTGGCTGCCCATCGACAAGCCCTATGCATTCGACGGGCCCGACGGCACCGCCAGCCTGCTCGACCTCTTCGACGGGCGCCGCCAGCTGATCCTTTACCGCGCCTTCTTCGAGCCCGGCGTCTACGGTTGGCCCGAACATGCCTGCCGCGGCTGCTCCATGGTGGCCGACCAGGTAGCCCACGTCGCGCACCTCAATGCCCGCGACACCACCCTGGTGTTTGCCTCACGTGCACCGCAGCCCGACATCGAGCGGGTGAAGGCCCGGATGGGCTGGCAGATCCCGTGGTACACGATCACCGACAGCTTCGACGCCGACTTCGGTGTGGACGAGTGGCATGGTACGAACGCGTTCATCCGGGACGACGACGACACTGTGTACCGCACCTATTTCATCGACAGTCGCGGTGACGAAGCCATGGGCGGCACCTGGGACTACCTCGACATCACCGCCCTCGGACGCCAGGAACGGTGGGAGGACTCCCCGGAGGGCTACCGGCAGACCCCGCCCTACGAATGGTGGAACTGGCACGACGAATACGACGCCGGCTCGTCGTCCGAGGAATGGAAGGCCCGGTCGGCTGCCGCTCTTGATCTCCAGCGCAGCGACTCGACGAGCGGCGCGTCCACGTGAGCGTCCGCGTGGCCGTCGCCGGGCGGCGTGCGTGTGCAACGCTTGCTGCGTGTTCGGCTGTGCTGCACGGGATTGCACTTACCCATGCCCCGAATCTCGCGGCCACGGGGTTGATGTTTGCGATATTGGCGATGTGCCTTTTCTGCGCACGTGACCTGTGGCTGCGCGGGCCGCTGCGGGCCTGGGTCCTGGTTGCTTTGATGAACCTCGCGATGATCGCCATCCACGTCCCGACATCCCCCGCGCATCACCACGGCGGCGGCGTCACCGCGGCCGCGCCGGCGCACCATTCGACGGTGATGACCCTGGCTACCGCGCTCGCGGCGGTCGAGGTCGTGATCGCCGCTGCGGTCGTGTACTACCGCACCCGCGCCCTGCGGTCCACGGAGGCAACGTCTTTGGACGCTGGTCAGGCAGACCTGCGCGCGCGAGCCAGCCACGCGGGCTCCTCGACGCGTTCCCCGACCGGCAGGCCGAGGGCAGAAGCTTGCGCCTCTCGGACGATGCCGCGATAGACCGTGGTGTCCAGTGCCTCCAAGACCCAGCCGTCGCCGAATGCCTCTCGTATCGCCGTTTCGCTGACCTGCGGCCCGAACCCACGTCCTAGGTCGGAAAGGGCGAGCACGTGTACCAGCGCACCCGCGCGGCACGCATCGTGCAGGCTGCGAATGTACTCGGGGCGGTCGGTGTCGTCGAAGATGTGGAACAGTGCGTTGTCGATGATGGTGTCGTAGCGCGGCTCGTCGCCTAGGTTCATCGCGTCCGCGACTTCCAAGCGGGCGTCCACCCCCTTACCGGCGGCATTTTCCAGGGCATGCTCGATCGCGTTCGGAGCGAAGTCGATGCCGAGCACGTCGTAGCCCAGCCGGGTGAGCAATATGGTGTGTTCGCCTGCCCCGCAGCCCGCGTCGAGCACCTTGCCCCGGATCCAACCGCTCCGTTCCAGCTCGACGACCGCCGGCTGCGGCTCGCCGATCACCCACGGCGGGGTCCCGGACTCGTACGCTCCATCGAAACGGGAAAGAGACGGCGTCACGTCCGTCATCGCTGACCTCCAATTGGTTGTGAAACCTGCTGATCGCAGTGTCGTACCTGAACCGCCCTTCAGGTCAACCGACGGCCTGCCTCAAGGCTCAGTGTGGGTGCGCGGCAAACCATTCGAGCAGCAGATCGGCTACCGCGTCGGGCCGCTCGTCGAGCATCCAGTGGGACACGCCCTGCAGCGTCTCGAAGCGGTATTCGCCGCTGACGTTACGTCCGCAGTCGCGAGCTCCCTTGCCGAGCACACCGGTGTCGCCGTCGCTCCACACGTACATCGTCGGGACGGTGATCTTGTCGCCGATGCCCCGCATGTCCGACACCGGGAGCGCGCGGTACCAGTTGATGGCGGCGGTGAGCGCGCCGGGCTCGGCCATCGCGCGGGCGTCGCGGTCAGCGGTCTGGGGCGGCTGCTTAGCCATCGACTGCAGGACCTTCGAGAGTCGGGTGGCTTCCGGCTGCCTGCCCATGAGGAAAAGCTCAGGGATGCGGGGTAACTGGAAAAAGTAGATGTACCAGGACGCCACTCCCTGCCGACTCGTTGCGAGCGCCTTTAGGAACGCGGTGGGGTGCGGCACCGACAGCGGTGACACCGTCGTGAGGCGGTCCGGGATCTGGGCGGCAGCACCCCACG
>JAOPWF010000686.1 GCA_025965815.1 Mycobacterium sp. | reverse complement strand
CCAGTTCGTGACCGCGCTGGTCGCGGTATTGCCAGGCATGCCGGCGAAGAGACCGCCGGCGGTCAGCAGGAAGAACCTGAGCTGACCACTGTGGACCAAGTCCTGTACGCGGCCCAACGTCGGTTCGGGCACTTGGCCGCCGAAGCCACCCATCAGCAGGACTTCCTGGCCGGTCGCCAGGACGTAGGGCTGAGCGTTGCCCCACGACGTCACGGCCATCAGGTAGGTGGCGCCGTCACGGCGCGCCTGGGTGTAGTCGTAGATCCGTTGCTGGTCGGCGGTCATCGTCGTAGACGCGGCCAGCATCGATGCTCGTGAGCTGAGCATCGCGCTGTTCGCACCGGGCGACGCGGCGGGCATTCCCCCGCCGAAGCCACCCAGATCGCCGGCCGGTCCGGCTCCGGCATCGTAGGAGCTGCCCTCGTATTTGGTGTCCAGGACGGACAAGGCCCAGCTCGCCGGTGCGGCGAGCATCGCCACGACGGCGGCCACGACTCCGGTCGTGACCAGTCGGACGCGGGTTCGGCTGCTCAGCCGCGCGGCCACCAGCACGGCGATGGCGAACACACCGGTCGCAGCGGTAAGCCACCGTGCCCACGGCAGGAAGTCGCTGTAGGGCAACCACACCGAGACCGTCCACACGAGTTCGACGGCCACCGTGATCGGCAGTGCCCAGGCACGCCGGCCTCCGGCGCGGTACGTCCGCGCGAGCATGACGATGCCGACAGCGCCGAGCGCGGCCAGCGGCGGCGCGAGCGAAGCCACGTAAGCGGTGTGCGGCAACTCGCTCATGTCGCTGTAGATGAGACCGAAGGTCAAGAGCCAGGTGCCCCACATGATCAGGCCGCCGCGCACGGGGTCGGTGCGCTCCACCGGCCGCCGCCACCGGAGGCCCAGTACCAAGGCCACCAACGCGAGCGGGAACAACCAGCCGATCTCGGGTGCGTACTGACTGCTGACCAGCTTGGTCCACTTGTTGCCCGCGCCCCCGGGGCCCCGACCGGCCGGCATACCCGCCGGCCGACTCGGCTGCCCAGCGGCAGGTGAACCTGCCGCGGTCGAGCCGGGCCTGCCGAACTGCGGCCCCTGGCGCCCGGTCTCCTTGCCGGTGACCGCGCCGGGCAGGTTGACGCCGAAGCGTTCCAGGCCGTTGTAACCGAAGACCATGGTCGCCGCGCTGTTGTTCGTCGAACCGTCCACATAGGGACGATCCGCCGCCGGGGTGAACGTGAACACCAGGATCCAGGAGAGCGACACCGCCAACGTCACCGCGCCGGCCACACCGAGATGCCACAGACGGCGGCGCAGCGGGGCCGGTGCGGACACCGCGTAGCCGATGGCCAGCGCGGGCAGGATCATCCACGCCTGCAGCATCTTGCACTGGAACCCGAGTCCGATCCAGACCCCGGAGACCAGCAACGAACGCAGCCGCGCGTCGAGGACCGCGCGCTGGTAGGCGTCGACGGCCAGTACGAGGCACATCGTCAGACAGCCGTCCTCCATGCCGTGGCCGAACATCGAAGCCACGATGGGCGTGATCGCGAAGATCCCGGCGGCGAGGATGCCGGGCACGGCGCCGGCCCAGCGACGCACCACGCGGTACAGCACCAGCACGGCCACGATGCCTTCGACGACCTGCGGAAAGGCCACCGCCCAGGCGTGGAAGCCGAAGATCCGCGCCGAAAGCGCCTGCGGCAGGAACGAGCCGGCGAGCTTGTCGATCGTGATGGTCGCCTGTGGATCGAACGCGCCGTAGAAGAAGGCCTTCCAACTCTCCGACATGCTCTTGACGGCCACCGGGTAGTACGGCGACAGGTCCACTGTGGAGAGATTCCACGTGTACAGCAGCGCCGCCACCGCGACGATGCCCAGCAGCGCGGGTCGCGCCCAGCGGGGCTGGTCGCTCGGCGAGCGCCACAGCTGCCAACGGGGTGGCGGGGTCCGGGCCTCGGACTCCGGTCGGTCCAGTGCGCCGAGCGGATCAGCGAGGGCCACGGTCACGGGCGACACCTTTCACAGACTTCTTGCGGCTGCGGAACGAGCAAGAACTCTGCGAGCGTAGAAGCGCGACACGGGCGGTGGACGGCACCACGGTCCCGACTGCGCGGCCACGACCGGTACCGCGGTACCGGTCCAAGTCACTCGGAGGGAGCCCAGCCGATGAGTGCCGCCAGCTGGGGATCGTGCTCAAGCCGACGCCGCTGGATCCCGGCGATCTTCGCCCGGAGCTCCGGGTCGTGCTCGTCCGAGATGTCGAACACGTCGAACTCCGTCACGTGCGGGTGCAGGACGAAATCCGCTCGCCGGTGGACCGGGTCACCCATGTACCGCTCGAACCCGGCGAGATCGGCCACCGTGAACGCCGCCGAGTGCGTGTGCCGATCGGTCTCGCTCCCGAGGTGATCACCGACAACGGCGGACACCACGCTGTCCATCCGGCCTACTGCCCGCAACGCCTCCAGGCAAGCCGACGAATCCTCGTCGGTAGTCCCGTCCTTGAACCGGAACCGCAGCACGTGAACGATCACGACGACCTCCGCAATAGGAATCCACCTACAGTCATAGTAGTACGACTCTTATCAACTGAGCGCCGGGAGCACTCTGGCAATTATACGAGTGATATAGTGACCAAATGGTCACCCGCACGTATCGCTCTCCCCGACGGGAGCAGGCTGCGGCGGAGACGCGCACCGCGATCCTCGATGCCGCCGAAAAGCTCTTCGCCGCGAGCGGTTACTCGACCACGACGGTGAACGAGGTCGCAGCGGCCGCGACGGTCGGACCGAACACCGTCTACACCAGTGTCGGCGGAAAGCCCCAGCTGATCGTGGCCCTGATCGAGCGCGCCGCCGCCGATCCGTTGATCAGCGCCAGCCTGGAGGACATCGACGCCCTGACCGACGGGCCGGAGATCATCAGGCGGCTGGCCGCCGGCACGAGCGCGGCCCGGCGCAGCCAGCAGCGCACCATCGCCGTGATGCTGGACAATCTCACGACAGATCCCTTGATCGCCGACGCCGCCGAACGGACCGGCGCACTCCTACGCCAACGCCTGCAGCAGATCGCCGCACGCCTCACCGCGGTCCGGGCGCTTCGCGACGGGATGACCACCGCGCGCGCCACCGCCGTTCTCTCGTTCTATTTCAGCTTCACTTCCTGGCGCGAACTCCGCAGCCTCGGCTGGACTTGGAAAGAGACCGAGCGATGGTTGGCCGAACAGGCGATCAGCGCACTGATCGACCCGCCGCGTGCTTGATTTTACGCGGTCGGGGCGGGTAAGTCGCCGTACAAGGTGGCTTGCACGATCGGCCGCAGACTGCGGGCGAGGTCCGCCGCGGGTGTCGCGGCCAGCGCCCCGGTGCGCAGGATATGGCGCACGAAGGCGATTCCGATGACCTGAGCGCCCAGCAACTCCACCCGCAGTTCGCGGTCCGGCGACTCGACACTCTGGCCGAGGAACTCGGTAGTACGTCGGCGCATCTCCTCGTACAGCGCCGACGCGGCGTCTTCGTTGGCTCCCGCGCTGCGGATCAGCGCCAAGAACGGGTCCGCCGTGGGGTT
>JAOPWF010000672.1 GCA_025965815.1 Mycobacterium sp. | reverse complement strand
CAACGGCGGCCGCGCAGGACACGGTGCCGTCACCACCGCCGACAGCCAGCACCTCGGCCCGCTCCGCGGCCGCGCGGAATACCTCCATCAGGTCGTCGTCCGGCCCCAGCTCGACGATCCCCGCCTTCGGAAGTGCCTGTCGCACTTCGTCGATGACGCGGGCGCCGGTCCCGCTGCCGGCCGCCGGATTGATCACCAGCACCACGCCGGCCCCGTCCGGACGGGCGGGCGTGTCCACCCACAGGGGTTCGGTCGCGGGCAATTTCGGTGGCACTATCGGCGGCACCAGGCGGGCACCCAACACGGCGATCCCGGCGCCGATACCGAAGCCGGCCAGCACATCGCCGGGATAGTGGGCGCCCGTGGCCACTCGGGACAGGCCGACCAGCCCGGCCAACAGCGCCAGCCCCAGGCCCAGGGGCGCGCTCTCCAGGCCGACGCCGACGGCGAATGCGGCTGCGCTCGCGGAGTGCCCCGACGGCAGCGAATTGGAGGTCGGGCGTCGGCGGGTACGCCGTGCCAGCGGCACGGAATCGGACAACGGCCGTGGGCGCTGCCGCACCCGTTTGGCGACCTGGTTGGTGAAGAGACTGGTAACGGCCAGCGAGGCGACGCCCCGGACTGCACCGCGTCGCGCCGACGATTTGCCGGATGCCGCCAGCGCGGCCGCGATGACAAACCAGAGCTTGGAGTGGTCGGCGGCCCGGGTCAGCGGCGGCATCACCGTATCCAGCAGCGGGGTGGGCGAATCGGCGATCGCCTCGAACACCTCACGGTCCAGCGCTCCCAGACCGCGGGTGATCTGGCGGACACTGCGGAACGGGCGGCGTGGCCGCTTCAGAATCGACATCTTGTCGCTCACACTATCGGGGCACCGTTACCACGCAGAAGCGCGACCGTGGCTAAACCTTTACTTGACGTGGAGGTTTGGTCGCCCGGACCATTGACGGGTGCGCCGACTGTTGGCTCTGCTGTGCGCTGCTGCCTGCGCGGCGGTCCTCTCGCTGTCGGTGACAGCCATCGGTCAGGCCTCCGACACACCCTGGTTCGCCAAGTCGGTCGGCAACGCCACCCAGGTGATTTCCGTTGTGGGTGTGGGCGGTTCGTCGGCGAAGATGGACGTCTGGCAGCGCACCGCGACGGACTGGCAGCCGGTCAGCGTCGGCATCCCGGCCCATGTCGGCGCGGCCGGCATGGCCCCGCAAACCCATGATGGCCAGGCGAAGACCCCGATGGGTGTCTTCAGCCTCGACTTCGCCTTCGGCACCGCCGCGAATCCCGGCGGCGGCCTGCAGTACGTCCAGGTCGGGCCGGACCACTGGTGGAACGGCGACATGAAGAGCCCGACTTACAACACGATGCAGGTCTGCAAGAAGGCGCAATGCCCGTTCAACACCTCGACCGCATCGGGCACCGAGAACCTCGACATCCCGCAGTACGTGCATGCGGTGGTGATGGGCGTCAACAAGGCCAGGGTGCCCGGCAACGGCGGCGCGTTCTTCCTGCACGCCACCGACGGCGGCCCGACCGCGGGCTGCGTCGCGATCGACGACGACACACTGGTGAAGATCATGCGGTGGCTGCAACCGGGCGCACTGATCGCGATCGCGCAGTAACTACAAACGCACCGCGCGGCCCGGCACGACCTTGAAGCCGGTGATGCCCTCGGTGGACATGGTCGCCTCGAAGGTGCGGTCGTATCCGGTGGAGCTGATCTTCCAGCCGTCGGCGGTGCGGCGGTACCGGTCGTTATAGAACGCCGCCCCGATCAACATGAAGTTGTAGTCGGCGACGATGACGCGGTCCTGCAGATACCACGTGGCGGTGGCCTCGTCGACGCTTTCCAGGGTGATCTCCGGGTGGGTGACGCGGTGCTCGGTGATCACGTTGGAGGGCAGCGACGACCGCATGTATTCGACCAGCGAGGTGCGGTCGGTGAAGTGATGCTCCTCGCCGACGGACGAGCCATAGTCGCCGGTGACGTCCTCAGTCAGCGTGTCGGCGAACTCATCCCAGTGTTTGGTGTCCAGCGCGCGCAGATAGCGGTACTTGACTTGCTTGATCGCATCAACATCACTCATGGCGTCATTGCAGCACATCGGGCATGCGGCCGAATAGAGTCTGGGCATGGCCGTGCCAGACCAATCGAAACCATCGGAACGTGGCGATCGCACCGGTGGCCGGGCCGCGGGCTTCGTCGACGGCTTTCTGAGATCACCGTTCTCCGGCATCGCGCCGTGGGTGCTGATGGGCGTGCTGTCCGGACCCGGCCGATTCGAACAGGCCGTCTCCGCCGCGCTGGGTCTGTCGCTGCTGGTGTTGTGGGTGGGCTCCCGCCGTGGCATCCCGGTGCACCTGCTCGAGGTGTTCGGTGTCGCGTTCTTCGGCGTCTTCGCGGTGATCGGGCTCGTCGCCCCTGAGGCCACCATCCGGTGGCTGGAGCTCTGGGCGGGTGAGCTCACCAATATCGCGCTCGCCATCTTCGCAGCCGTCACGCTGTTGATTCGCCGGCCGTTCACCCTGGCTTACGCGAAAGACAGCACACCACAAGAGATCTGGGACAGCCCGGTGTTCCTACGGGTGAACTATGTGATCACCGCGGTGTGGGCGGGCGCGTTCTTCTTCTCCGCCGCCGTGGGCTTCTACGGTGACGCGGTGCTGCACAGTTCCGACAACTTCTGGACCGGCTGGATTCTGCAACTGGCCGGGCTGTTCTTCGCGGTGTCGTTCACCGAGTTCTATCCCGATTACGCCCGGGCCAAGGCACTCCAGGAAGCCGGCGAGCCCACCGACCCGCCGCCGTCGTTCGCGCGGATCTTCGACTGGATTCCGACGTTCGTCCTGATCGCCGGGATCATCGGCCTAGTCACCGACGCCGTGCCGGACGCGCTGGGTATCGCGTTGATCGTCGTCGGCGCCGTCGGCGCCGGTGTCATGCGAAAGATGTTCCCCAGCACGGGCGGAAGCCGGGAGCTGCAGTGAGTCGTGGCGGACTTCGCCGAGTGCGCGCACACTGGTGTCACCGCAGGTGCTGCGGGGTAGCGCCATCAGGAGGACCGCAATGAGTAGCAACGGGCCGTTCGGATTCGATCCCGAAGACTTCGATCGGGTGGTTCGCGAGGCGAGCGAGGGACTACGTGACGCGTTCGGCAAGCTGCTCGACGGCTCCGGTGAGCGCGCGGGGTTCAGCAGGCTGTTCGACGAGTTCGGGCGGCGCTCCCGTTCGGGTGCCCAGCAGGAGACGACGGGCGAGACCGGCGACGGCGTGTGGGCGATATACACCGTGGACGACGAGGGCGGTGCCCACGTCGAGCAGGTGTACGCGACCGAACTCGATGCACTGCGCGCGAACAAGCACAACACCGCCAGCAGCCGCAAGGTGCGGTTCCTGCCGTACGGCATCGCGGTCAGTGTGCTGGATGCGCCGGAAGAGTCGCCCGACGACTAATCGGACGCCTTCATCAGGACGTCCGTCTCGGTTGTCACGTCGGCGGTGATACGGCCCACCAGCGCGCCTGGATCCAATGGCACCGGCGCCTCGGTGACGATGCCGGCGTAGGCCTCCAGGGCGTCGGTCGCGAGCGGGCGCCACTTCTCGATCCAGCCGGAGACCAGCTCGGCGTTCGCAGGGGTGTCGTCGATGAGGTGCGACAGCAGCGCCGCAGTCCATGCGCGGTGCCAGCGCGCGTCCTCGTCGAGCGAGAAGTGGATGCTGGTCAGAATCGGGTCGCGGTTCGCGGTGGCGAGCGCGCCGGCGATCTCCTGATTGATGAAGCGGTCGATGGGGGCTTGATCACCAGGTTGGTCACCGTCAACGCCTCGCCCCAGTCATAGGCGATCAACGCGCGTTCGATGAGTTTGCGCAGCGGCTGGAACGCCGCAGCGTCCTCCCAGGCCGCCTGCTGTCGCCCTGCCGTCTCGGCGTCGAACGGCGCACCGGTGAGTTGCACGGTGCGGTACGCGATCCGCTGGACGCGGCGCATCTCGTCGGTCGCCTGGAACGCGGCGCAGTTGGTGATCCGGGACGCGGGCGCCATCTGCGCGATGTAGGAAGCCAGCATCTGCAGCCCGTGCACGGGAAAGCGCAGCGGGGAGTACCAGCGGTCGAGAAAACTCACCCACCCGTTGTCGAGGTTCTGGTCGTAGGCGGTGTCGTCGATCTCTCGAAGGAGGCCGTCGACGACGTCTTCGCGACCGTCTTGCAGCTGGGTGTATCCCCGGTAGGTGGTGCGACGAGGGTCGGCGAACTGTTGCCAGCTGGCGACCTGGTCGCAAGACCTATACGCGGCTGGCGGTACTCACGGCGACCATCGCCGGGACCCTCGCGGCAGGCATCTTGGCGGGGCCGGCCGCGGCCACCCCGGTTGAGGGAGACGTCGTCCGCTCCGATCTGGCCAAAGGGACCACCGACGCTCCGATCTCGACCGTCACCAACGGCAAAGAGACCGCGTTCTACGTGCAGAGCCTGATGCTCAAGCCCGGAGCGAGTGTGCTCCCGGCCGACCGGGCCGTCCGGGACGACGCCGCTGACGTCTACCCCTGAGGGTTACGCGGGCTTCGCCTGGTCCACATTGCGGGGATGGTGGCAGGCGGCCACATGCCCCGCGTGGTACTCGAGCAGGGCGGGCTCGTCGGTCGTGCAGACATCGGTGGCCCACGGGCAGCGGGTGTGAAAGCTGCAGCCTGGCGGCGGGTCGATCGGGCTCGGCACGTCGCCTTCGAGCACCAGCCGCTCGCGCTCTGCGTTGCGTCTCGGATCGGGGATCGGCACCGCCGACAGGAGCGCGTTCGTATAGGGGTGGATCGGTTTCTTGTAGAGCCCCTCGGCGTCGGAATTCTCGACGATCTTGCCCAGGTACATCACCGCGACCCGCTCGGAGACGTGGCGGACGACGCCGAGGTCGTGCGCCACGAACAGGTAGGAGAGGCCGAACTCGTCCTGCAGATCCTCGAGCAGGTTGATGATCTGGGCCTGCACCGAGACGTCGAGCGCCGAGACGGGTTCGTCGGCCACGATCAGCTTCGGCTTCAGGGCAAGAGCCCGGGCGATGCCGATCCGCTGGCGCTGCCCGCCGGAGAACTCGTGCGGGTAGCGGTTGTAGTGCTCGGCCTGCAAGCCGACGCGGTCGAGCAGGTCCTGCACCTGCCGCTTCAACTCGGCACCCTTGGCGATCCCGTGCAGCTCCATCGGGTCGCCGACGATCTGGCCCACCCGCTTTCGCGGATTCAGCGAGGCGAACGGGTCCTGGAAGATCATCTGCATCTGGCGGCGCAGCGGGCGCAGCCCGCGTCGCGAGCGACCCACCAGCTCCTCGCCGGCGAAGCGGACCGATCCCGAGGTGGGATGGGTCAGCTGCAGGATCGCGCGGCACAGCGTCGACTTGCCACAGCCCGACTCTCCCACCAGCCCCAGCGTCTCGCCCTCGTTCAGTGTGAGGCTGACACCGTCCACCGCCCGCACTCGCGCGACCTCACGGTCGACGACAATCCCAGACTTGATCGGGAAGTGCTTCACCAGGTCGGTGACCTCCAGAAGTGGATCGCCCTTGCTCACGGGTGCACCGGCTTCCCCAGGCCGATCCGGCCCTCGACCTCGCGCAACGTCGTCTTCTCGGCGGGATCCAGCCAGCATCGGTCGAGGTGCGCGCCGCCCTTCCGCGCCTCCAGTGGGGGCAACGCATGGCACTTGTCGAAGGCATGCGGGCAGCGCGGGGCGAACCGACAGCCCGGCGGCGGGGACAGCAGTGAGGGCGGAGATCCCGCGATCTGCGGCAGCCGTGCGGGGCGTGGAGCATCGAGCCGCGGCAAGGAACCGAGCAGCCCCCAGGTGTAGGGATGCTGGGGATCGTAGAAGATGTCGTCGAGGGTGCCGTCCTCGACGATCTGGCCGGCGTACATCACCACGACCCGGTCGGCGACCTCGGCGACCACCCCGAGGTCGTGGGTGATCAGGACCACGGCGAGGCCGCGGTCGCGGTTGAATCCCTGAATCAGCTGGAGTATCTGGGCCTGGACCGTGACGTCGAGCGCGGTGGTCGGCTCGTCTGCGATCAGCACATCGGGCTCGAGGGCGAGCGCCATCGCGATCATCACCCGCTGGCGCATCCCGCCGGAGAACTCGTGCGGGTAGTCGCGCACCCTGCGCTCCGGGTTGGGGATGCCGACCAGGCGCAACAGGTCGACGACCCGGCGACGGGCATCGTCCTTGGAGATGTCGCGGTGCGCCTGGATCATCTCGATGATCTGGTCGCCGATGCGGTACACCGGGTTCAGCGAGGACATCGGGTCCTGGAAGACCATCGCGATCTCCTCGCCCCTGATGTCGCGAAGCTGATCGTCGTCGAGCCCGTTGAGCTCGCGGCCGCGATAGTCAACGGAGCCGGTGATTCTCGCGTTGGGTGCTCGCGTGAGGCCGATCAATGTCTGCGCCGTCACGCTTTTACCGCAGCCGGATTCTCCGACGATCGCCAGGATCTCACCGGCAGCGAGCTCGAAGGAGACGCCGTCGACTGCCTGCACGATCCCGTCCTCGGTGGCGAAGCTGACCCGCAGGTCGTCGACGCGCAGTATCGGGCTCATGTCGGGGCCGCCTCTCCGAGTCGGATGCGCGGATCCAGGTAGGCGTAGAGGATGTCGACGATCGTGTTGAAGAAGACGATGAAGAAGGCCCCGAACATCGTCACGGCCATCAGTGGCGGCAGGTCGAGGCTGCCGATCGCCTCGCCGGCGTAAAGGCCAACCCCGTTGATGTTGTAGACCGTCTCGGTGAGGATGGCGCCGCCGCCGACCACGGCGCCGAAGTCGAGGCCGAACAGGGTGACGATCGGGATCATCGAGTTGCGCAGCACGTGCCGGATCCGCACCTGGCGCTCGCTGATTCCCTTGGCGCGGGCCGTGCGCACGTAATCCTCGTTCATCGCATCGAGCATGTTCGAGCGCAGTACGCGGCTGTAGAAGCCGACGAAAAGTACGGCGAGCGTGAACCAGGGCAGGATCAGGTGGTAGGCCCACTGCAACGGGTCTTCGGTCAGCGGCACGTAGCTGCCGGTCGGGAACAGCTGCGCCTTGAAGCTGAGGAAGTACAGCAGGATCGCGGCGAGCCAGAAGACGGGCATCGAAATCCCTACCAGCGAGAGGATCGTCAGCGCGCGGTCGGTGAATTTGCCTGCCCGCACGGCGCTCAGGTAGCCGAACCAGATCGCCAGTGCCATCCACAGGACGGCCGCCCCGATGCAGAGCGAGAGGGTCGCGGGCAGTCCGTTCCAGATCTGCTCGCCGACATTGCGGTCGCTGGCGTACGACGTCAGCTCGCCGGTGAAGATCTGCTTCATCATCGTCAGGTACTGCACGGGTAGTGGTTTGTCGAGCCCGAGATCGGCGTTGACCCTGGCGATCAGCGCCGGGTTCGAGTTCTTGCCCGCGATCCGCGCGGCCGGGTCGGAGTTCGGGATCACGTTGAAGATCAGGAAGACGATCACCGAGATCGCGAACAGCACGGCGATCATTCCGATGAGACGCCTGGCGATGAAGCGGGCCACGGCTCAGTGCTCTCTGTTCGCCACGGCTCAGTGCTCTCTGTTCGCCATCGGCTCAGTGCTCCAGCCGGATCTTGGCCTTCGGATCCATCGCATCCCGCAGGCCGTCGCCGAATACGTTGAGCGACAACACCGTTGCCACGATCATCAGCCCGGGCACGATGGTCAGGTTCGGCGCCGTGTAGATAGTCTGGTAGCCGTCGGCGATCATTGTGCCCCAGGAGGCGTTAGGCGGCCGTACCCCGGCGCCCAGGAACGAGAGCGCCGATTCGAGCAGCATGTTGTTGGCGATATTGAGCGTGAAGAAGACGATGATCGTCGAGACGATGTTGGGCAGCAGCTCGGAGAACATGATGCGCAGCGGCCCTTTGCCCTGCGCGACGGCGGCCTCGACGAATTCCTTCTCGCGCAGCGCGAGGATCTCACCGCGGATCGGTCTGGCCATGTATGGCACGTAGACGAAGCCGATGATCAGGATCGGGATCCACAGTGAGTCACCTGCGATCGCCAGAGGGCCGACCTTGAGCCCGCCCAGCGCCAGCGTGGTACCCAGTGCGATCCCGAGCAGCAGCACCGGGAAGGCCCACACCACGTCCAACGCACGCGAGAGCACCGAGTCGATCCAGCCCCGGTAGTAGCCGGCAATCAGACCGACGATCACTGCCAGCAGCGTTGTGACTATCGCCGCCACTACGCCGATGTAGATCGACGTGCGTCCGCCGTACATCAGCCGCACCATGACATCCCGGCCGTTCTGATCTGCACCGAGCAGGTAGCGTCCGTGCAGTCCCGGCCCCAGCGGAGTGCCGTCGGGGGAGACCACGTAGGTCGCCTGCCCGTCGATCATGACCTTGTCGGTGATGTGATTCTCGTTTGGTGAGGTGTGCGCCACGTGGGCGGCCCATAGCGGCGCCGCCAGACAGAACAGCACGATCGCCACGAAGACGCCCCCGCATACCAGCGCCATCCGGTTGCGCCGCAACCGCAGCCACGCCAGATACCAAGGACTGCGCCCCTGTATCTTCGCGGCCGGCACGCCCTTGGGAAGCGGTGGCTCGAGGGGTGCCTCGAGCTCACCGATCGGGGCGACCATTACTTGAGCGTGAAGGCCGAGTAGTCCTGGTTGAACAGCAGGTGGTTATAGGCCTTGCTGAAGTCCAGGCGGTCGGACACGAAGGTGGTGTACTGCTCGTTGCCGTAGGGCGCCCAGACGGCCTGC
>JAOPWF010000641.1 GCA_025965815.1 Mycobacterium sp. | reverse complement strand
CAGTACTGCGCGCACGTTGCCGTCGCATTGTGCAGCATCGAGCAAGCCGAATAACCACGCGGACAGTCGATTCGGCCGAGCTTCAGAAGCGCGGTGCCGCCGCGGCGTGGGTGGGAACGCGATCACAGTGGCCAGCGGTGACGAGTCGCCGCTGCTACTGGTCGACCGGCAGCCGGCGAGTCGGTCGGCGTGCTCGTGCATGGGTTAGACGTTAGGGCGCATGCTGGCGCGGGCGCTACAGGTAGCGTCACATTCGGCAAACCCACAAAGCAGGGTCGTCTATAGGTCGTGTTCGTGGCCTGGGGTGCCGTCGTCGAGGTCGCGGTAGTAGTCGCCGATCGCCATGTGTTCGCGGGCTTCGATCATGCGGCGCAGGACATCGGCGCTGGTGCAGCCGCTGTCCTCCAGAACTGCTGGACTCGGGTTGAGCAGCAGACTCCATCCCGGCTTGCGGCCGCGCATCTTCATGCGTTCCTCGGCGGCACGGGCTTTCTGTTTAGCTTCGGGGCTTTCGGCGGCCAACCGCAGTTCGAGGGTGAGTGCGGACAGCTCGGCTTTCTTGGCGTCGAGCGCATCGGAGTGTTCGAACGGTGCGGGCGGGTTGGCGAGCAAGTCGTCGCGCTGCGCCTGGTCGTGTTCAAGTTCTGCGGCCAGGGATTTCTGGTGGGCGGGCAGCCCGCTGTAGAGGTTCTCGACGCGGCGTATGAGACCACGCGCTTTGGCGGCACCGGGCTCCCCTGGGGCCGAGGTGGCGAGCAGCTCATCGGCCTTGATGTCGGTGGTGCGGGAGGGCACGGCCAGGCGAAGGATGAGAGTGTCGTGCATCAGTGAGCGTGAGGCCAGGACCTCCACGCCGTTGACGGCCACGCCGAGCGGGTCCCACTGGGCGGCGCCGCGGTCCTTGCCCCGGTGATAGCCGGCCCGGCAGGCCGCCGCGAGAGCAGCGGCGGTGTCGCCACGAGCGGGAGGGTTCCCGCCGTCGACGGTGATGCGCGACGGGGACTCCGAAGCGGTGTGGCGGGCTGCCTGTTCGGCGATCGGGGCGAGCCGGTCCAGTGCGGCGCGCTGGGCGGGGATGGCGCGTTCGAATTGGTTGACCCGCCAGTCGCGTTGGCGGATACCTTCGTTGTGGGCACGCTCCAGGGCGGAGAGTCGCTTGACCTCGTCCTCGAGTTCGACCTGCTTGACGTAGCGTGGGTCGCCGGTGGCGATCGCTTTGGTTTCAGCGGCGGCGGATCCGATGTCTCCCCCACTGAGGTCTTCGATTTCGTTATCGATGACTTCGTTGCGGCGCATCTGCTCGATGAACAGCGCTTTGGCTTGCACCTTCTGCCACATCACGGTGTCGTAGGTGCCTTCGGTGACGTAGTTGACGATGTCGACGATGTCGTTCTGGTTGCCTTGTCGCAGGATCCGACCCTCACGTTGCTCCAAATCCGCTGGACGCCAAGGTATGTCGACATGATGCAGTGCCCGCAGCCGACTCTGCACATTCGTGCCGGTGCCCATCTTCTCCGTCGACCCGATCAGCACCGCCACCTCGCCACGATTGCACTGGGCGAACAGGGCTTTCAGTTCGGCCGGCTTGCGGGCCTCGTGGACGAACCGAACCGCCTCGGCGGACATACCTCGTTCGATCAGCTCGTCTTTGATGGCCTGGTAAATGGTGAACTGGCCGGGCTTCTTCGACGGAGTGCCGCGATCGCAGAACACGATCTGCAGTGGGCCGGTGCGTGCCAGGGGCGCTCCGGTGTCGAGGTCCTGGTACACCCTATCGGCTAGCGGCGTGTGAATCCGCATGATGTCCTCGGCGACCGCCGCAGCCCGGCTGCGCGTGGGCTTGGCCAGGTGCGCCAGCCGTGGGTCCAGGGAGGCGTTGCGGCCGTCGCTGCTGATCTTGAGGACGTTGTCACGATCGGGCCGTCTCGCGTCAAGGTGGTCGGCCCGATACCCGAGATCGGCAATGAAATCTGTGACCTCAACGTCTGGCTGCAAGCTGATGATCCGTCGTTGCCCGGTCGCGAGCTCCGGCAGCGCGACCGGCACCTGGTCGCGTGTGACGACGTCAGAGTAGGCCGATGAAAGTGCCAGCAGTTCAGGGAGGTTAGTGAACTTTCCCACCCGTGTTACAGGGCGCAGCCGGGTACCGGTGGAGTTGACTTCGACGGTGGTCACGGTGGCGGTGAATGCCGCGCCCCAGTCCCCCAGGTCCTCGACGCCTGCGGCGCGCAGCAGGTCGGGCCTCAGGTAGCTTTGCATCACCCACAATTCGCCCAGCGAGTTGGCGATCGGTGTTCCGGTGGCGAAGGTGGCCACCCGCTCGACGACCTTGCCTGCGGGGATTCCGGCGGCTAGTGCCTCGTCACGGCGCCGCTGACGCAGGATTCTCAGTTTGAGGGTGAGGTCCTCGGCGCGTTGGGAGGAGTTCGGGCAGGACAGTTCTTCGATGTTGCAGACCCGCGCCTTGTTCTTGTACATGTGGGCTTCGTCGATGAAAAGGTAGTCGCAGCCGCTGTTTTCGAAGCTGAGACCCTGGTCTTTTCGGGCCTGATCGGTGAGCCGCTCCAACCGTTCGTGGGCGCTTTTGACGG
>JAOPWF010000628.1 GCA_025965815.1 Mycobacterium sp. | reverse complement strand
CAGATTCTCGTTCCGCTGGAATGGAATTCGACCGCACAACCCTTGGTGGCCAAAGTCCGATCGGATACGAACGGCATCTACGTCATCGACACGTTCGTCAGCGTCCTGACGAAGACCACGCAAGCGCCGGACAGTCTTCAGTCCACCGCCACCTACAGCATCACGATCGACGGCAACAACGGCTGGCAGATCCGCGATGTCGGCGGCATTGGTGCGGTCGCGGGGGCGAAATAGTGCCTCACGTGGGTACGCCGACGTGATGCGCCACCGCGCCGCGGTGCTGCCGTTCATCGTCGGCGTCGCGTCCGCGATGCTGGCACCCACTGCGCATGCCAGCGACATCGTCACCTACGAGGTCGTCTCCGACACCATTCCGCAGGCGAACGTGGAGTACGTCGATGCGTCGGGACGGCAGCTTCTGGAGGCAGTGGCCCTGCCCTGGCGAATCGACGTGACCCTCGACGACGCCCGCGGGCCGACCGGGTCCGGCGCCCAGCTGCGCGCCGACTGGCGCCCGCTCAAGTCGAAGTGGCGAGACGTCTCGGTCCGGATCTATGACGGCCCGAACCTGTTGTGCGAGAGCAGTCTTGACGTCGGTGACGCCACGTGCTACGGGAACACGGCACACATGTATGACGGTAAGCGCTACACATAATCCGGTGCACGCGGGCGATGCCGGCGGAACGGAATGGAACATGTCAACAAGCGATTTCCACCCAGACCTACGACGCGTCGCCCGGGTCGTGCCGCGGGAGTTGATCAAGCCAAGGAACTTACGACTCTTGCGCGCGTCGAGCGAACTGCCGAACCGTCGCCGCCCGGCCGGCGTCGATGTGCTTACGCTCGCATCGGGGGTCGACGTCAGACTGTATCGACCCGGCGACACCCGCGGGCCTGCTCCCGCTCTGCTCTGGATTCACGGCGGCGGTTACGTGTTCGGCAACGCCGCGATGGACGATGGACTGTGTCGCCGGTTCGCGGACGTCCTGCGAATCACCGTGGCGTCGGTCGACTACCGTCTGGCAGCCGAACACCCATTTCCCGAGCCGCTCGACGAGTGTGACGCCGCGTGGGCGTGGTTGACCGAACTGCCTTCCGTCGACCCGGCACGTGTCGCGATCGGTGGAGCCAGCGCGGGCGGTGGATTGGCCGCCGCGCTGGCCTTGAGGGCTCGCGATACTCGCGAAGTCGCACCACCCGTGCTCCAGCTCCTGGTGTATCCGATGCTCGATGATCGAACTGTTCTGCAGTCGAACGTCGATGGTCGAATGCACCGCCTGAAGAACCAGGCAAGCAATCGGTTCGCCTGGGCGTCGTATCTCGGTACTGCCGACCGCGTCGCCGCGGTTCCCGCCCGGCACCCGGACCTGACCGGACTGCCGCCTGCGTGGATTGGCGTGGGCACCCTCGATTTGCTCCATGACGCGGCGCTTGAGTACGCCGAACGTCTGAAGGATGCCGGGGTGCCGTGCACGACCGAGGTGGTGCGGGGCGCTTTCCACTGCTTCGACGTGGTCGCTCCTTGGACTCGGGTGTCGCGGTCTTTCTTCGCCAGCCAGTGCGCGAGTCTGCGCGCGGCGTTTGGGAGGACTGCTGCGACCTGAGCGATGTGGATGTTGCAGATCGCGGAACCTCTGTCGAGGACTGATATTTTCGAAATATAGCCTGTGACTGAACGTTGCGTATAATAATACTGAAGTTGGTACGCAATATCGTCCAGCCTTTTGCCCGTCCACGTCGTCCAAACAAGGAAGAGGACACCAATGGGTAACTATCTCTTCGCTGCGGGTCCGCAGTACCCGGTCCCGCCGGCCGACCTATCGGCATCCCAACCGATGAGCGTCACCTTCCTGATCATCTGCTCGGTCTTCATGGCGGCCGCCATCGGCTATGTCGCCTGGCGGGCGGTGCACGGCGATGTCCTCGGCATCTACTTCCTGGCGGCGGGGCTGCTCATGGGCACGCTGGAGCCGGGCCTGGACTACCTCGGTCTGCTGTGGTTTGCGCAAGACAATGCGGCGATCGCGATCAACATGTTTGGCCGCCACATCCCGCTCTATGTGGTGATGGGGTATTCGTTCTTCTTCGGCTTGCAGGCCTACTTCATGTATCTGGCGATCACCGTCGGCAAAGGCGCGCGGTTCTTCGTCTATGCCTACGTGGTGTCGTGGGTGTTCGACCTCGCCTTGCAGTCGACGGGCAGCGCATTCGGGCTCTACAAGTACTACGGAAATCAGCCGTACCTGATCTTGGGCGCCCCGGCGTGGTGGTTCTCCATCGACGCGGTCATGCCGATTCTCACCGCACTGATCGTCTTCGCGCTCAGACATCGCGTGCATGGATGGGGTCGGCTGATCCTGATCCCGTTGGTCCCGGCACTCTATGCGGCACTCAACGGGGCGGCCGGCGTCCCCGTGTTCGCGGCATTGAACAGCAACTTCGACGCCGCGCGCAATGGAAACGCCTCAGATCTGCTGGTATGGCTGGGTGGCACCGGTACAGTGGCGCTGAGTCTGTTCTTCTTATGGCTGGTCATCGGGGAGATAGGCCGCGCCCAACGCCATGCCAGTATCGAAATAGACACGTCGGCAACACTTCTTGACGTGCTGAAGTCGAAAGCTGGTGTGGGAATGGGCGAGACCAGCACAACGGGAAAGGTGTTTTCGGCGTGAGCATTGCCCACCAACAGACCTCGGCCGTGCCGCCCGGCGATGACGAACTCGGTGCACTTGCCGATCTGGCGCGGAACTTCTTCACCCGCGAGGTGATCCCCAACATCGAAAAGTTCACTGCGCAAGGGCATCCCGACAAGCAGCTGTACCGACGGGCCGGCGAGCTCGGATTGCTGTGTATGTCGGTGCCCGAGCAGTACGGCGGCGGCGGAGGCACATTCGCGCACGAAGCGGTCCTGTTCCGCGAACAAGCGCTGGCCGGAGATTCGTCGCTGCACCTCGGTGTGCATTCGGGGATCGTTCCGCACTACATCCTGGCGTATGGCTCCGAGGCACAGAAATCGCGATACCTCCCGCGCTTCGCATCGGGCGAATGGGTTGCGGCGATCGCGATGACCGAGGCCGGCACCGGAAGCGACTTGCAGGCGATCACCACCCGCGCCGTCCGCGATGGCGACGGCTACCGGATCACCGGCGCGAAGACGTTCATCTCCAACGGCCTCAACTGTGACGTCGTGATCGTGGCGGCAAAGACTGATCCCGAGGCGCGTGGAGCCGGAGTGTCGCTGTTCATCGTCGACGTCGCCGAGGAGCCTGCTGGCTTTCGGCGTGGACAGCCGATCCACAAACTCGGGCAGAAGGGTCAAGACACCACCGAGCTGTTCTTCGAGGACGTGGCGGTACCGGCTTCAGCTCTGCTGGGCACAGAGAACTCCGGGTTCTCCCAGCTGAAAACCCAGCTCGCACAAGAGCGTTTGATACTGGGTGTATCGGCGGTGGCAGCCATGGAGCGGGCCGTCGCGCTGACCGTCGAGTACACCAAGTCGCGGCAAGCGTTCGGCGCTCCGCTATTTGCGTTGCAGAACACCCGCTTCGAGCTCGCCGAGTGCGCGACGCTTGCGCGGGTCTCCGCGGTGTTCCTCGATGATTGCGTCCAGCGCCTTCTGCGCGGAGAACTCGATGGCGCGACTGCGGCGATGGCCAAATACTGGCTGTCCGATCAGCAATGCGCCGTGATCGACCGGTGTTTGCAGCTCTTCGGCGGCTACGGCTACACGCTGGAATACCCGATTGCGCAGATGTATGTCGACGCGCGGATTCAACGCATCTACGCCGGCGCCAACGAAGTGATGAAGGAACTCATCTCGCGCTCGTTGTAAGTCAGCGCGGTGCTGTGCTGAAGTCAGTCAGCGGTGTCGAGGCGCTTCATGTACGGGCTGAACCGTATGACGTCAACCATGAAAAGGGTATCGGTCGCCAACACGCCCTCGATGGTTTGCAGGCGAGTCGACACCGTTTCGATGAGCTGCTGGGGATCTGCCGCGGTCAACGTCACGTGCAGGTCTGAACTGCCGACGCACACCGCGAGGAAGACGATCTTGGGCATCGAGTTGAGTTCCTTTTGGATCGCACCGAGCCGAGCCCGGTCGACGCGCAGTGACACACAGGCGATGACACCGGCTATCCCGAGGGCGACGGGTTCCACCATCGCCGCGACGCGCACCAGGCCCGCCTGGGACAGCCGGTTTACCCGGGCGCGCACCGTGCCTTCCGAAACATCGTGTGTCCGTGCGATCTTGCGGCTCGACTGACGGCCGTCGTCGATCAACGCTTGCAGGATGGCGATGTCGAGGTCGTCGAGGTCGATGCGCGGCGCGGGTAGCCGGATCGGTGGGGCGCCGCGTGCCAGGAACAATCGTCGGCCGTTCGGACTCACCGAGGTGTCGGTCGCCAAGTCCACGCTCATCTCAGCGATGCCTGCGATGGCGGGCAGATCGTCGTTGGTCAGTTGGCGCAGCTCCGCACGATCCTTGATGAGGAAGTA
>JAOPWF010000610.1 GCA_025965815.1 Mycobacterium sp. | reverse complement strand
ACGATGAAGCAGCACACCAAGATGCCCATCGAGGGCGTGGGCGTAGTGCACGTGATCACCAAGCCGAGCGACAAACCCGGAGTACGCGGAGACTGACGTGATGCTCTAGCGGTACAACGGCGGCACGCCCGTAGAATGCACCTACTTGACTGGCTCCACCACCGCGCGCGACGCGGCGCTGGAGATGCACAAGCAGTGGTGTGACCGGGAGCGGCTGATCAAATGTGTGCAGGGCGACCGCGAGGCGCTGCATCTATTGGATATCGATTATTAGCCGAGGGGGGCCAACTCGACATCGACGGGGAGTACCCGACAGTTCGAGGACTGCCGCCAGGACGTCACCTGGTCCGGCTGGCACTACCGCGAGGAGAACGAGGACACTCGCAAGCTTCGGTCGGCCTTGATGGCGACTCCTTCACAAAGTTCTGAGACCCTCATATGTCGTCTGTTTTGTGACCATTTGGAGCCGGTCCCCTAACTCCAGT
Source organism: Mycobacterium sp. (assembly GCA_025965815.1). GTDB lineage: Bacteria > Actinomycetota > Actinomycetes > Mycobacteriales > Mycobacteriaceae > Mycobacterium. The sequence goes on along the minus strand of JAOPWF010000610.1, from coordinate 3,909 downwards.
GCTGGCGCCGACGCCTAGCGGCAGCAATATAGGTCTAACTCAACCGAGCGGGGCGACGGCAGGCTCAGATACGAGCCGAGCTTGCAAGGTCGACGACCAGCAGGTGCTCGATGCGGTGGCTACCCGCGCACGGGAAGCATCGATCACCGTCCCTTTCGTGAAAGCCACACGGGGACCGCAGAACGGCGGACGTCATGGCATCGCCTCCGCCCACTTCATGTGCCCTTCGAAGCCAAGCGATTTGGCCATCGCGCGATAGCGATTCACCAAGTCCCGATACGCAACTTCGTCGCCGCGGGCCCGGGATAGCAGCGCGCGTAGCCGCAGCAGGGTGATCTCGCGCACTACCAAACCGTCATCGGCCGGTAGGTTCGCCAACTGGTCGATCGCCTCCTCGGCTTCGGCCACGTCGCCCTCGGCGCCACGGTCTAGCAGCGTCTCCGCCAGAACGCCGGTGCCCCAAACGCCATACGCGAGCCGTCCCGCCTGGAACATATGCTTTACGGCTTTCCGGATCGCCGGTATGGCCTGGTCGCGGAAGCCGCACCTGGCCCTCTCCCGCGCGGCGTGTACGTCGTTGAGCGCTACCAGCTGCAGAAGAGACCGCTCGCGCAGCCACAGCTCGCGGACCTGCATCAGCAACTCGAGCCCGCGGTGACGGTCTGCCGGGGCGTCCCGATGCACCAGCACGAAACCCAGCACGAACCTGACCATGCCCAGGGCGGTATCGTCGCTTAATCCCTCGGCGGTCTGCACCGCCTCCTCGATCTCGCGTACCGCGGAGTCATCGGCCCGAAGCACTCCATAGGGGATCGCGTAACCGTACTTCCAGGTGACGATCAAAGCGTGGGTTGCCGGGTCGCTGCTTGGGGCCGTGGCAACGGCGTCGTCGAGGTCCTGACGCCACCCGGGACGGCCCAGCCAGTATCGAGCGATACCGCGAAATAACAACGCCGCTGCCAGCGGGGATCCCATCCCGAAGTTGGCGCCCTTGGTGGGATCGCCCTCGGCCACGTCGATGACGGTCTGCGACCTCCGCAAAATGTCGGCGAATTCGCCGGTTTCGTACTTGATGTTGATCGCCACGAACGCCGCCCCAATAGTCAGGGTCGGATCGCCGATCGATTCGAGCAGCGCCATCTGTTCGGATGCCAGCCGCGATGCCTCGCGCACGCGCCCATGGAACAGGTGCTCGGTTGTCAGCCCGGTCATGCCGATGGCCAGCGAGGCTTTGTCGCCGGCGAGCGCGCACAACTCCCGCAGTTCCTCGAAGCGCCCTGAGCTGTTCGCTTGGACTGCTCGCCAGGCGCTGACGCACAGCATGGTGCGGGGAGCGATACGCATCGCGGTGCGATCCGGATCGTCGCCGGGCAGCCGATCGGCGATCTGGCGGGCCCGTTCCCAACTGACCCGCGCGGCGGCGATATCGCGGTTGGTCGACCACGCGCCGGCGCGCATGTGCCAGCCATACGCGGCATGCAGATCGCCGGCGGCCTGCACTCGGCGATCAGCGCCGCGTTCGCGTCCGCCGACCCGGGGTCGCGCTCTTGGATCGCGGCCGCTAGGCGCCGGTGCATCTCGGCGCGATCCGATTTCAGCTGGGATTCGTACGCCACCGCGCGGACCAGCGGATGCCGGAACGCATACTCCGCGCGCGGGGTGATCCTCACCTGATCGATCAGCTCCGCCCTGACCAGCTCCTCGAGGACCGGCTCGACACCCAGGCTGGTCAGCAGCTCGGTGCCGAAACGCGACCCGATCACCGCCGCCGCACTCAGCGCCCGCTTGGCCATCCGATCCAGGCGATCGATGCGCGCGCCGATGGTGGCCTGCAGGGTGGCCGGCACTCCGGTCGCGGTGACGTCGGTGCGGCACAGGTAAGCGCCGCGCTGCCCGCCCAGCACACCACGCTCGGCGAGATCTCGCACCATCTCCTCGGCGAAAAACGGGTTACCGCCGACCCGCGACACGATCGTGGCCGCCAGCCCGATAACGGACGGGTCGTCCCCCAGCAGCTCACCGAGCAACGACGTGGTCGCCGAATCACTCAGCGGGGCAAGCGCTATCGTCTGCGCACCGGCAACCCGCGCCAGCGCGCCCTGGTACTCGGGGCGGTAAGTGATCAGCACCATCGACGAGGTGTGCGGGATGACGGTGAGGATGTCGGCCAGCATCGACTCGCTCACCCCGTCGATCCACTGCGCATCCTCGATGATGTAGAGCGCCGGATCGGTGCGGGCCAGGGAGGCGGTGTTGATCATTGCGGTCAACCGGCGCCGGCGGGCGTCAGGGTCGATGGCGGGCGGTGGCACATCGCGGTCGGCGATGCCGAGCAGGTCATCGAGCAGCAGCAGATCCTGCTCATCAGCGGCGCGAATTTGCCCCCGCACCCGCACCCGGGCGGCCGGGCCATCAAGGTCTCCTATCCCGCTCGCTGCCCGCAGCAGCCGGGTCACCACACCGAAGGGGATGTCACTGGCGTACGACTCGCAGAAGGTCCAAAACACCCCGACCCCACGACGGGCCGCCAGCGCCCCGGCCTGCCGAGCCACCCGGCTCTTGCCGAGGCCCGGCGGTCCCACCACCTCCACCACAGCACCGCGACCACCGATCGCCCGCTCCATGATGGCCTCGACAGCGGCCATCTCCGCGCGCCGGCCGACCATGCTGGATTCCGCGCGCCCGACCAGGGCATGGCGCGGCTGGATCGCCAGCAGCCGGCGCGCGGGGACCGGGCTATCGGCTCCTTTGATGCGCACGAGCTCCGGGTCACCCAGCAGGGTGGCGTGTTCGACGAAATGCGCGGTGGACTCGCTGAGCAGCACCGCACCCGGCGGGGCGACCGACTCCATCCGCTGGGCCAACCCGACCTGCTCGCCGATCGCGGTGTAACCCGAGACACCCGAACCGATCTCCCCGGCAATCACCTGGCCCGAATTCAGCCCCACCCGCAGGAGAAGATCGACATTATCGCGGTCTTGGACCTCGGTGGCGAGCCGCTTCGCCTCCTCCTGAATACCCAAGGCAGCCAGACAGGCACGAAGAGCGTGATCCTCCAGCGAAACCGGTGCGCCGAACACCGCCATGACGCCGTCGCCGGTGAACTTGTCCACCGTGCCGCCGTAGCGCAGCACCACCGCCGTAGCGCAGCACCACCGCCGCCGACAGGTTGACCAGCTCGGTCATGATCTCGAGCAACCGCTCCGCACCCACCGCGGCCGCGAGGTCCATTGAGTGCACCACATCGGCGAACAGCACTGTCACCTGCTTGTACTCCGCCGATCGCATGGCCTGGATGACCGGTGCACCGCACTCGCTACAGAACTTGGCCGTTGCGCTCAACTGAGTGCCACACGACCCACACGACAGTCCCGCCGCTGTCAGCGCATCGCGACCGTACCGACTGTCGTCCACGTCAGCATCGTGTCACCGCTGGTCAGATGGCGTCTGCCTTTTCGCGCGGCGATCCGCTCCGATGTTTTGCTGAGGTCAGTCTGGTGACGTGACCGGCGACCGCCTTGATCGATGGCCATCCCAGGACAAGCTCGCGGCGAGGCGGTCTAAGCGCTAGCCGAAAGCCGTGCCGCCTGGCCCACCGGCATGCATCGCGCGATCGGTCGCCTCCTCGTGAAGCAAGCCGCTCAGCGCCGTCCTGGCAGTAACCCCCTGCCGTTCGCGGCGCTGGTTGGTGGCAAGGAGCTGCGACTAACTTTTGAGACCCCCATATGTCGTCATTTTTGAGACGCGGTCCAGCAGCTGCAGCAACCTCTCTTCAAGGAGTATTCGCCTGCGGGAGGTGAACAGATGGGTTGCGACACGGTCACGGATGCATACCTATCAGGGGATCACTGATCCCAAGAGCCCCACAGATCACTATCGTCACATCAGCCAAGTGCTGACGTCAATGCG
>JAOPWF010000560.1 GCA_025965815.1 Mycobacterium sp. | reverse complement strand
TGCCCGCGGGCCAGTCCAGCCGGTACGGCCGCGAATCCAGCCCCGACGCCAGGATCACGATCTGCCGGATGCCTGCCGCGCTCGCTTCGGTGAAGAAGGCGTCGAAGAAGTGCGTGCGGACGGCCTGGTAGCTCTGCATGTGCTCGAAGATCGCCGCGGCCTCCGGGTCGACCTCCCGCAGCCTGGCCGCGACGGTGTCGTCGAGCATGGTTTCCCACACCCCGGTGCCAGCGTCGGCGACCAGGATCTTCGCGTACGGGTCACGAATCAACGGATCGGGTCTGTCGGTCTCGGCGGCGCGGGCGGCGGCAACCATCACCGCGGTGGACCCGACACTGGTTGCGATGTCCCAGCTGTCGTCGTGGCTACGCGCCGTACTCATCGCGGTCCCTGCCCGAGCCGGGCGCGTAACAGCACGCTGGAGATGTTCTCCTCGGCCAGGTCGTCGGGGACCGATCGGCCCAACCGCGCCATCTCCTTGTCGCTGCCGACGGCGTCGACCTGCCATCCGTGCTCGGCTAGCCAGTCGCCGGCCTCGGCACGGTCAGGCTCCTGATAGGTCAGCGTCTCGACGTCGATGGCCAACCCGAGCCGGGAGTTCATGCGTGCCATGTGCTCGCGCCGAGCGGTGCGGCGCTCCTCGGAGACCTGCCCGGGGTCCAGGCTGAACGCTTCGACGGCGATCTGGCTGCCCGGTGCGCTGTGCGCGGTCACCATTTCGAACAGCCGGTCCTGCGCGTCGGCGGGCAGATAGGGCAGCAGGCCCTCGGCCAGCCAGGCGGTCGGACGCCCGGGGTCGAATCCCGCGGCGATCAGAGCCGTCGGCCAGTCGTCGCGTAGGTCTACGCCAACCGGGTGGCGTCGGGACGTCGGCACGGCGCCGTGCGCGTCGAGGGTCGCGGTCTTGTACTCGAGCACCTTCGGCTGGTCGATCTCGTAGACGTCGGTGCCAGCCGGCCAGTCCAGCCGGTAGGCCCGGGAGTCCAGCCCGGCGGCGAGAATGACGACCTGCCGAATACCAGCACTCGCAGCCGCGCGGTAATACCGGTCGAAGAAGTGCGTCCGGACGGCCTGGTAGTCGCGGGCCATGTCCTGGATGTGCCGGCCGTAATCGTCGTCCGCAAGCCAAGCCATATCGCCGCCGGTGAGCTGGGCCCACGCCGGTCCGGCCGAGGAGACCAGCACGTGGGCGAACTCGTCGCGGATCAGCGGGTCGGTCTGGGCGGTCTCCTGGGCCCGGCAGGCCGCCACCCCGAGGGCCGTCGCGCCGACGCTGTCGGTGATGGTCCAGCTGTCGCCGGCAGTTCGAACGGACCGCACTTCGCTCAGATCAGTCATTTGTGGGCAATGCTACCTAATAAGTTAGGTGGGCTAGACGCCACTGTGTCGTAGTTCACTGCGCCGCAATTCCCGCAATCCGAGCGGCGCGCAACAATACGCGGCGTCGCCCAATGCCCACTGCGTTAATTCGCCGCCCGGGCAATTACTCTGAGCCGGGTCCCGCCGAATGCCGGACGCTAGAGTCAGTCCTTGAGCTTCCAGAGCTTGTTCGAGAGAAGCAGCTTCAACTGGTCGGTGATGGCCTCGAGTTCCTCATGACTGCCGACGAAACCGGCGTAGAAACCCACTCCCCAGATCACGGCAACCAGCATCTCGATCAGCGTCGGGATGTCGGTGTCGGTGGTGAGTTCACCGTTCGCGATCGCATCGTTGACCGCCCAGCTGAGGAAGGACCGCGTGTTGTTCAGCGAGTCGTGCTCCTCGCGGCTCAGTTCCGGGTGCCGCTGGGACTCCAGTACCGAGGTGACAAGGAATGCCGCCGCCGCCCGATCCTTGGAATCGGCCTGAATCGCCGCCGCGGTGAATGCCGATATCCGTCCCAGCAACGTGGTCTCGGCCTGCGCCCGCGCCAAACCGGCGGAAACAACAAGCGCATTCGTTTGTTCCACGACTTCGCGGTACAGCATGCGCTTACTCGCGAAATAATGATTGATGGCGGGTCGGGTCAGATCGGCGCGGATTGCGATTGCTTGGAAAGTTGCGGCGTCGTAGCCGAGTTCGCTGAATACCTCCCGTGCGGCGCGCACAATGCGCTCACGTGTCTCCGCCGCCTTCGCTGCGGGGGGACGACCCGGTCCCCGACTAGCGGTATGCGGCACGGACAGATTGTGCCACAGGTCACCTATCGCACCGTGAGGTGGGCGCTGTGAATGGCTCCGGCATGTCGGATCGGCAAACGGTCGGTATCCAATTGCGTTGACCTGTAAAGGCGTTCCAGCGTCTTTACCGGTGAGCACAGTAATTCGCGATCCGGTCGAATCCCACCCGAGGACCGGGACGCTGCCTATCGTCAGTGGTTGGCTGCGCTTTCGTGCTGCCGAGAGAGGGCCCCCGATGACACGATGGCCGTTCGGAGCGCTGATGGTGACCCTCGCGGTCATATCCACCGCGGGGTGCAGCGGTGAGGAGTCGGTGGCCTCGCGGCAGGTCGGCGTGGCGGCCGGTACGTTCTCGGGTCTGGTCGATATCGGCGGTGGACGGAGCCTGTTCCTGAACTGTCAGGGGTCCGGGTCGCCGACGGTGTTCATCATTCCCGGCAAGGGCAGTTACGCCGACGTCTGGAACTACGTGGTTCCGGCGGACGATCCGATCCGGTCCTCGCCGTACGACGTCATCGCGCAGGCCAAGCTGCAGCCGAGCCCCGATGCGGTCCAGCCGACTGTCGCCAGGGCCGCGCACGTCTGCGCATACGACCGGCCGAAGACCCGCCCGGACGGCGCCGACCGGTCCACCCCCGTCCCGCAGCCCCATGCCGTGCAGCAGGACGTCGACGACCTGGTGAAGCTGTTCGCCGCGGCGGGCCTGCAGGGGCCTTTCGTCGTGGTGGCCCATTCCTACGGCGGCCTGATCGCCGACCTGCTCGCGCGAACGCATCCGGAGTTGATCGCCGGCCTGGTCATGGTGGATCCGATTTCGGAGTTCCTGCCCGCGGTCGGCTCACCCGAACAGAACGCGGCATTCGAGCGCGGCGGTCCGGTGCCGGAAGGTCCGGACGGCGAGGGCATTCTGCCCGACAACGGCTTTGCCAGTATCGCGGCCGCACCGCCGCTGCCGAAGGTTCCCGCCGCCATGCTCAGCTCCGACAAATTTCAGCCGCCCGAGAACCTCACGCCGGAGAACTACACGCTCGCCCAGATCCAGCAGGCCAATGGCATGCTGGCAGCCGCGCTGGGTACCACCAACGTGACCGCGACCGACAGCGGTCACAACATGATGCTCTACTCACCACGGCTCGTTGCCGACACGATCACCGAGGTCCGCACGGCGGCGATGCGGTGACCCGCCGTCGTTCACTCGTGAACCTATGAAGCACTACGAACAGTGCACCCTGCCCCGTGACCACGCGGCGCTGGCGGGGATCGTGGCCCAACCGCTCGACGCACTGGACTCCGGCCGGTTCGGTTCCGTCCCCGACGACGTCTGACCGCCCCATCCTTCGCTCTTCGCGCCCTCACCGGCAATGCGAAATGACTACCGCGCCTTTCCCCTTTAGGGTCGACATGATTGTCAGTCGATCGGATCATGGAAGGAACCATGGGGGAGCCCACAAGATACGACATCGGAATCCTGGGACTCGGGTACGTCGGGCTGACGTTGGCGACCGTGCTCGCCGATTCGGGGAACAAGGTCGTCGGCGTGGAGAGACGCGACGACGTGGTGGACCTGACCAACGCCGGCATCCCACATTTCTCCGAGACGGGGCTGACCGAGGCGCTGACCAGGGTGACCAGGTCCGGCAAGCTGGTCGCCACGCAGCGGTTTGACGAGAACTCGACCTGCGACACCTACATCATCACGGTCGGAACCCCGCTCTCGAGCGGGGGCGTTGTCCGCCTGGACATGATCGAGGCGGCAACCCGCGAGGTGGCCGCGAACATGCGCGAGGGGGCACTGGTGATCCTGCGCTCCACGGTCAAAGTCGAAACGACGCGCGAGGTGGTCTCGCCGATCCTCGCTTCGACCGGAAAGCGGTTCGATATCGCGATGTGCCCGGAGCGCACGCTTGAGGGCCAGGCGCTGCAGGAGCTGCGGGAGTTGCCGCAGATCGTGGGTGCAGACGACCCAGCGGTGGCCGATCGCGCGGCGGCGGTGTTCCGCCGGCTGACCAGTTCGGTCGTCCAGGTGTCCAGCCCCGAGACCGCCGAAATCGTGAAACTTGTGGACAACACCTACCGCGACGTGCAGTTCGCCTTCGCCAACGAGGTAGCCCGGGT
>JAOPWF010000532.1 GCA_025965815.1 Mycobacterium sp. | reverse complement strand
GGCCCGGCGGCCCGGCGCCGCGCTGGCGGGCCCGGCTGCTGCGGCTGGTGTCTGTGCTCGCCGCCGTCGGGCTGTGGCAGGTGTTGACCGCGAACCACGTGCGGCTGGGGTTGCGGTTCGACACCCTGCCGACCGTCACCGAGATCGCGGCCGCGCTCATGAAGAGGCTCGGCACCGAGCAGTACTACCTCGACCTCGCCCAGTCGCTGATCAGGATCCTCACCGGCTTCGGCCTGGCCGCGCTCGCCGGCGTGCTGACCGGGGTGCTGCTCGGCCGATCCACCCTCTTCGCTGACCTGTTCGGCCCGTTGACGGAACTGGCCCGGCCGATCCCGGCCGTCGCCGTCGTCCCCGTCGCAATCCTGCTGTTCCCCTCCGACGAGGCCGGCATCGTCTTCATCACCTTTCTGGCGGCGTACTTCCCGATCATGGTCAGCACCCGGCACGCGGTGCGCGCCCTACCGACACTGTGGGAGGACTCCGTGCGCACGCTCGGCGGCGGCCGGGTCGATGTGCTGCGCCAGGTGGTGCTGCCCGGCATCCTGCCCGGCGTGTTCGGTGGGCTGTCGGTCGGCATGGGAGTGGCCTGGATCTGCGTCATCTCGGCCGAGATGATCTCGGGCCGACTCGGCGTCGGCTACCGCACCTGGCAGGCCTACACCGTGTTGGCCTACCCTGACGTGTTCGTCGGCATCATCACCATCGGCGTGCTCGGATTCGTCACCTCGGCCGGCGTCGAACTGATCGGACGACGCGCCACCGCCTGGCTGCCCCGCGGCGAGGAGAAGACCCGATGACCGTGGTCAGTGCGCCGCCGGGCAGCGGAATGCGCCTGCACCTCGACAATGTGTGGCTGTCCTACACCGGTGACCCGGTGATCGACGGGTTGAGCCTGACCGTGGAACGCGGCGAGATCCTGGTGCTCACCGGTGCGTCGGGCTGCGGCAAGTCCACCGTGCTGCGGGCGCTGGCCGGGCTGCTGCGCCCCGACGCCGGCCGCGTGCTGGCCGATGACGTTGAGGTCACCGGCACCTCACGCGATCGCGGTGTGGTCTTTCAGGACAACGCGCTGCTGCCGTGGCGCACCGTGCGCTCCAACATCGAACTGGCGCTGCAGCTTCGCGGTGAGCCGCGCGCCGGGCGCCGCGCCCGCGCGCAGCGCTGGATCGCTGAGGTTGGGCTGACCGGCTTCGCCGACTACCTGCCAAAGAGCCTTTCCGGCGGGATGCGCCAGCGCGTCCAGCTGGCCCGCGGGCTTGCCGGCGCCCCGCGCGCGGTGATGATGGACGAACCGTTCGGCGCGCTGGACTCCCAGACCCGCGCCGCCATGCAACGCCTGCTCATCGAGACCTGGCGCGCGCATCCCACCACCGTCGTCTTCGTGACCCACGACGTCGATGAGGCGCTACGACTGGGCGACAGGATCGCGGTCCTCGGTCCGGCGGGCCGCCCGCTGCGCGCGCTGATCGAGGTGCCGGCGCCGCGCACCGAGCACACCCCCCAGCGTGATCAGCTGCGCCGCCAAATCGTCGCCGCTCTGTCGGGACCTGCGCTGTGATGCAGCCACCGGACCCCAACAGCCCGCTGCGGCTGGATTGCGACGTCCTGGTGATCGGCGGCGGCACTGCCGGGACGATGGCTGCGCTCACCGCCGCCGAACACGGCGCCCAGGTGCTGCTGCTCGAGAAGGCGCACGTACGGCACTCGGGCGCGCTGGCGATGGGTATGGACGGGGTGAACAACGCCGTCATCCCTGGCAAGGCCAGCCCGGAAGACTACGTCGCCGAGATCACCCGGGCCAACGACGGAATCGTCAACCAGCGCACCATCTACCAGACCGCCACCCGCGGCTTCGCGATGGTGCAACGCCTCGAACGCTACGGCGTCAAATTCGAGAAGGACGAACACGGTGAATACGCGGTGCGCCGCGTGCACCGGTCCGGCTCCTACGTGCTGCCGATGCCCGAAGGGAAAGACATCAAGAAAGCGCTCTACCGAGTGCTGCGCCAGCGGTCGATGCGCGACAAGATCCGTATCGAGAATCGCCTGATGCCGGTGCGGGTGCTGACCGACGACCTGGGCGAGCGCAGGGACGGGACGAGGGGACGCCGAGCCGTCGGCGCCGCCGCCCTGCACAGTCGCACCGGCGAATTCGTGGCGGTGGCCGCCAAAGCGGTCATCCTGGCCACCGGCGCGTGCGGGCGACTCGGGCTGCCGGCCTCGGGCTATCTGTACGGCACCTACGAGAACCCCACCAACGCCGGCGATGGGTACTCGATGGCCTATCACGCCGGCGCCGAACTCAGTGGCATCGAATGTTTCCAGGTCAACCCGCTGATCAAGGATTACAACGGCCCTGCCTGCGCCTATGTCGCCAACCCGTTCGGCGGGTATCAGGTCAATGCTCTCGGGGAACGCTTCGTCGACTCTGACTACTGGTCCGGGCAGATGATGGCCGAGGTCAAACGCGAGATCGAATCGGCTCGCGGACCCATCTACCTCAAGGTCTCCCACCTGCCCGACGAAACCCTGACCGCACTGGAAAACATCCTGCACACCACCGAGCGGCCCACCCGCGGCACCTTCCACGCCAACCGCGGTCACGACTACCGCACCCGTGACATCGAGATGCATATCTCCGAAATCGGTTTGTGCAGTGGGCATTCCGCGTCCGGAGTCTGGGTGGATGAACACGCCCGCACCACTGTGCCCGGCCTGTACGCCGCGGGAGACCTGGCCTGCGTGCCGCACAATTACATGATCGGGGCGTTCGTCTACGGCGACCTGGCAGGCGAGCACGCCGCGTCCACCTTGGCCGATGTCGTTGCGCCGCAGGAACTCCCGTCCGAGGGGCTGCGCGACGCGCACGACCTGATCTACCGTCCGCTGCATCATCCCGACGGGCCGCCCCAGACGCAGGTCGAATACAAGCTGCGCCGCTTCGTCAACGACTACGTCGCGCCGCCGAAGACCGCCACCAAGTTGTCCATCGCGGTGCAGACCTTTGAGCGGATGCGCGAGGAAATCGAGCAGATCGGCGCCCGCACACCACACGAGCTGATGCGGGCCGCCGAAGTGAGCTTCATCCGAGACTGCGCCGAGATGGCCGCCAGGTCGTCACTAACCCGCACCGAGTCGCGATGGGGGCTCTACCACCACCGGGCCGACCTGCCCGAGCGCGACGACGACCAGTGGGGCTACCACCTCAATCTCCGCAAGAGCGACGACGGGTCGATGACATTCCTGAAACGCGCTGTTGCACCGTACTTCGTTCCGGTGCCCGGGCTGGAGCATGTGCCGTCGGCCGCGCACCAACCCGTCGTCGTCGCGCAGCCGGCACTGGTCGGCGACCAGCCACCTGCCACAAATTCCAGTCGGATCCGGCCCACCAACACCCAGCCGCCGTCGCCACGGATCGCGCACCTGCTGGCCCTGGAATCCCCCAGCGCCGCGGACCTGGAACCCTTCCTCGCCGATCCGGATCCGGGTGTGCGGCACACCGCGGTCGCCACGTTGATCGAACATCTGCCCGACGGCTACGCACCCACCCTGCTGGCGGCGCTGGCGGACGCTGACAGTGCCGTCCGGCGCGCCGCCGCCGACGGGGTCCGTGAACTTGTCGAACTGCTGCCCGAACCCGCTGTCGCGCAACAGCATCTGTCCTCGCCGGACGCGGCGGTGCGGGCGGCGACGGTGTATCTGCTCAGCGCGCGGGGTGCCGGCGGCGGTGAGCACTACCGCGCCGCCCTGAATGACGGGGATCACCGGGTGCGCATCGAAGCGGTGCGTGCGCTGGTGTCGGTCGACGATGTCGCTGGCGTGGCCCTGTCCGCCGCTGACGATAATCGCGAGGTCCGCATCGCGACCGCGAACGGCCTGGCGACACTGCGCGCAGACGTCGACACGGTGCGCCGTCTGGTGGCCGACCCCGACCCGCTGACCCGGGCCGCGGCGCTGGCTGCCCTCGGCGCGGTGGGTTGCGGCGACGAGGACGTGACCGTAGTGGAACGCGCGCTGGCCGAGTCGGCGTGGCAGGTGCGCCAAGGGGCCGCCCGGGCGCTGTCCGGCGCCGCACCGGCGGCCGCGGTGCCGGCACTGACGCGGGCATTGCGCGATCCCCACCTGGATGTCCGCAAGGCTGCCGTGCTCAGCCTGAAACGTTGGGCCGCAACCGAACAGCTAGCCCGCGAGGCGCTGCAGTCGGCTCTCGATGACGGCGACGCAGACGTGCGGGCCTACGCGCGGCAGGCGCTCGCACCGGTCGCCTGATCGCCGGCCCCGCTGAGCGCTGACATCCCCGTCGCGGCGGGGGTGGGGCGACATGGCCCGCGCGCGTTTCACGTGCAGTCATCGCACCCCAGATGCCATGCACCTCAGGGGTTCTCAACGCATGGTCGCGGCACTTGGCGATGACGGGGCAGTCGTGGCAGATCCGCTTCGCCGCCTCCTCGCACTGGCGACGGTATTTCCGCTGGTCGTCCTCCGGGAAGAACACTTCGGACGGTAAACCCAGGCAGCGGGCCTGCGACTGCCAGCTCCACTCCTCCGAGACCGGCGGTGGGGTTGTCACATGTTTCGTCGCATCAACGACGTCAGGTAGCTGTTCTCCTGTCAAGATCAGCCTCCTCTCATCACGGCGGTAATCGATCCTCAGTCCCGCCGTAGCGTCACATGCCCACGCTCCAATGGAAGACACGGGAGGTGAGCAGAACCAGGCCCAGCGACACTGCAGCGACGACGGCGAGCCCTATGACGGCGACGACCACCGGGCGCCACCCGGTCCGGGCGAGTTGGCGGAAGTCGGTGGTCAGCCCAACCCCCGCGAAGGTGAGCAGAAACGCCCACTTCGACACGTTGCCCAGATTGGCAAGTTGGCCCTTGCTCAGCCAGCCCGGCGTCGCGATGGCCGACACGGCCAGAAAGCCGAGGACGAACTTCGGGAACTTGTCCCAAATGAACACCGCTTTGGCCCGCGCCCCGGGCGCGATCTGGTCGGCCTCCCCCCGCGCGGCCCAGTACAGCGCGAAGCCCAACACCACGAACCCGATCAGCGCGTTGCGCGTCGACTTGACCAGCACCGCGATCTTGCCGGCTTCCTCGGAGAACAGGTAACCCGTAGCGGTGGCCTCGGCGGTGTTGTCCACGGCCAGACCGGCCCACAGGCCGAACTCGTGGTGGCTGAGGCCGATCGCGTGCCCCAGCGGCGGCAACGTGAACAACGCCACCGCTCCCAGCGCCAGGATCGCCGCGATGGCGTAACTGACGTCGGTATTTCGTGCGCGTATCGCGCCCTTCGCCGCGACGATCGCCGACACGCCGCAGATGGAAGTGCCGATCGCCAGCAGCGAACCGAGCTTGCCGGACAAGCCGAACAGTCGTGCCGCGCCGAGAATGATCGCCCCGGCGACAGCCATGTCGACCAGAATCTGGACCAGGCTGGTGGCGCCCAGTTTGAGAACGTCGCCGAGGACAAACCGGGAGCCCAGCGCAACGATGCCGACCTTCAGCCAGAACTGGTAGGTCAGCACGCCGGGGCGAAAGACCCGGTGCAGCCCCACGGTGTTGGCGATGACCAGCCCGATCAGGATGGCCCACAGTACATATTCGATATCGGGCACCGTCCAACCCTGGCGACGCGCAAGGGCCAGCCACCAGACCTCCGAGTACTTGCCGAGCAGTCCGACTCCTAGGAGCAGCAGGAACCCAGGCACATAGTCGAGGGGCCGCGTGCTGGTGAACGCGTCCTCCGCGGCCGTCGCCCCTTCGGACTCGGTATTGAGCGTGCTCATTGGATCACCACGGAATCTTCGGCAGCACATCGGCGGCCGCTAGGACGGTGATCACACCGACCACCGCGACCGCCCACCAGTCGGCGCCGATCCGCCCGATCCAGCCGCCAGAACGCGCGGTCTCTACAACTTCGCCGTCGTCGGGCGGTGTGCTGTCAGCCACCACTGCGTCCACCTTCTGCTCCGGCGCGCCACACCTGTACACGCCTGTGATGGCAATGGTGTCGTCAACACGACCCGCTGACCAAGACATCGGATCGCAGTGAATCTGGGCGGGTGAAGATGCTCAGCCGCCGCTCGCACCGGGCTGGTGATCAGCGTTTCGATCACCACGCTCGCACGTTTTTGGCCGGGACTGCCCTCGGCGAACCAGTACGCCTCCCCGAGGTGGGGCTGGCCGGACATGTCTTGGGATAGGTCACGCGATCGGTGATATCAGTACGGTGGGGACATGAGGTATCTCGACGTCGATGGACTCGGACAGGTCAGTCGGATCGGCCTGGGCACTTGGCAGTTCGGCTCGCGCGAGTGGGGCTACGGCGACCAGTACGCCTCCGGCGCCGCCGGCGACATCGTGCGCCGTGCCCGCGCCCTTGGGGTCACACTGTTCGATACGGCCGAAGTGTACGGATTCGGCAAAAGCGAGCGCATCCTCGGCGAGGCCCTCGGCGACGAGCGCGCCGACGTCGTGGTGGCGACCAAAATCTTCCCGATCGCACCGTTCCCGCCGGTGGTGAAGCAGCGGGCGCACGCCAGCGCGCGCCGGCTGCAGCTGGACCGCATCCCGCTCTATCAGATCCACCAGCCAAACCCGGTGATCCCCGATTCGGTCATCATGCCCGGGATGCGCAGCCTGCTCGACAGTGGCGACATCGGTGCGGTCGGCGTCTCGAACTATTCGCTTGGGCGGTGGCGGAAGGCCGATGCCGCCCTCGGCCGGCCGGTGATCAGCAACCAGGTGCCCTTCTCGCTCGCCCACCCCCAACCGCTCGACGACCTCGTGCCTTTCGCCGAGCGTGAGAACCGGATCGTGATCGCCTACAGCCCGCTTGCGCAGGGACTGCTGGGCGGCAAGTACGGCCTCGACAATCGGCCTGGCGGCGTTCGGGCGATGAACCAGCTCTTCGGCACCGAGAATCTGCGTCGTGTGGAACCGCTGTTGCGCACATTGCGCGACGTCGCGAGCGAGGTCAACGCCAAGCCGGCGCAGGTGGCGCTGGCCTGGCTGATCAGCCTGCCAGGTGTGGTCGCCATTCCCGGCGCGTCCAGTGTCGAGCAGCTCGAGTTCAACGTCGCGGCCGCTGACATCGAGCTGGGCGCGGATTCGCGCAACGCGCTGACCGAAGCGGCCCGCGCGTTCCGGCCGGTATCCAGCAGGCGCTTCATCGCCGACACGATCCGCGAGAAGCTCGGCCGCCACTGACCGCGTGAAGAGCTTCAAAATCCGTCACCGTCAGTGCTGCCGTTCACTGCGGGCAAAGCGTTCACCACACTCGAATTCAACAGTGGTCCAGCAGATCCCGCGGGGGCACCATCCATCGTGCCAACCGGCAAAGACCGGGGCGCGCCGATCAACAACTGCCCTCTGATCTGACCACGCTGGCTCCGGCAGGACAGCAGGGAAGCCCCACACCGGAGCGGCGAATGGTCGACTCCCGCGGACCGCGTGCGGCCGGGCGGGACACGAAAGACCAGATGGGGTCGTGCGGGCATCGACGACCTTCGATGCGTTTGCCAGGTGCGGAACCTCCCGCACCGTGGCCCCCGGTCATTCATCGCCGTCAGTTGACAGCGCCCCACGCCGCGGCCGTGGCCGATTTCTGCCAACCTGCGATCAAATGCTGCCACCGGAATTAATACTCTGACCTCTCTGTTTAGAACATCAGACCGGCGGAAGAACCACCATCACCGGCGGACACAAGATCCGAACCGCGACGTGCGCGCCACGGCTCGAACACAACAGGGAAAGAAAAGTAGAGGCACCACCATGAAGAAGTTCGGATTTGCCACGGTCATCTCAACTGGGCTAGTCGCCGCAATCCTCGGGCTCGCCGCCCCCGCGCAGGCCGTCGCTGCCGCCTACGCGCCGACTGCCTTGGTTTCAGCGACCGACATACCGACCGATCTCGAACACCATTCGTGGATCGACGTCATCGGCCCAGTTGTGAGCGTCCCGCACGTCGACACGAGCGTGCACCAAAGCCACTGACGATCCTTACCCGAACAGGGGCACCCAATTGAGGGTGCCCCTGTTTCGTTGGCAGCACCGCCCGCACCCAATCCCAAATGTCGCCACCTCAGTGTGACCCGAGTGGATCGTTCGTCCTCGTTGCACGGGTGGCGGAGCACCAGGACGATTAATCTCCGCAGCTCACATGTCAGCTGACATTCCGGGTGTGAAATCGGCTTGGGGCGCAGGACTTTTCATTTGCGCGCACCCCTAAGGGTGGGGCATCGCACAGCCCGGCCGCGCCTCAGGCCGGCGTGGGTTCGCCTACCTTGACCACCGTCTTACCGATGTTGGCCCCGGTGAACAGCCCGTTGAGGGCGTCGACGCACGACTCGACGTCCGTGAAGACGTGCTCGCGGTGCACGAGCAGGCCCTGCTGCTCCCACTGGCGGAGCGCGGCGAAGGCCTCGTCGAAGCGGCCCCACTGGTCGAGCGTGTTGAACCCCTGCATTAGCGCGCTCTTGGCCAGGAGGTTCACGTAGTTGGCCGGTCCCGGGTGCTCGCCGGTCAGGTAGCTGGAGATGACGCCGCAGAGCACGACCCGTGCCTTGGGGGCCAGGCGGCCCAGCACTGCATCGAGGATCGGCCCGCCGACGCTGTCGAAGTAAACGTCGACCCGCCGGGGGCAGTGCTCCTTGAGCGCCGCCGCCAGGTCGCCCTCACGGTAGTCGATGCACGAGTCGAACCCGAAGTCCTCGACCACCACCCGGCACTTCTCCGGGCCGCCCGCGATGCCCACCACCCGG
>JAOPWF010000526.1 GCA_025965815.1 Mycobacterium sp. | reverse complement strand
AAGTTCCGGTTTCCGACCTTCCTGGGAGCGTTCAAGTACTACACCTCCTACACGTTGAAGACCTTTGACGGGAAGCGGTATCTGGAGCGCTTCGAGGACCGGGTGTGCATGGTGTCGCTCACCCTGGCAGCGGGTGACACCACGCTCGCCGAGAAGCTGGTCGACGAGATCATCGACGGCCGCTTCCAGCCGGCCACCCCGACGTTCCTCAACTCGGGCAAGAAGCAGCGCGGCGAGCCGGTCAGCTGCTTCCTGCTTCGCATCGAAGACAACATGGAGTCCATCGGCCGCTCCATCAACTCGGCGCTGCAGCTGTCCAAGCGTGGCGGCGGGGTTGCCTTGCTGCTGAGCAACATTCGTGAGCATGGCGCGCCGATCAAGAACATCGAGAACCAGTCGTCGGGCGTCATCCCGATCATGAAGCTGCTGGAGGACTCGTTCTCCTACGCCAATCAGTTGGGTGCGCGCCAGGGTGCCGGTGCGGTGTATCTGCACGCGCATCACCCGGACATCTACCGGTTCCTGGATACCAAGCGCGAGAATGCCGACGAGAAGATCCGGATCAAGACGCTGAGCCTCGGCGTGGTGATTCCCGACATCACGTTCGAGCTGGCGAAGAAGAACGAGGACATGTACCTGTTCTCGCCGTACGACGTCGAGCGCGTCTACGGGGTGCCGTTCGCCGACATCTCGGTGACCGAGAAGTACTACGAGATGGTCGACGACGCCCGTATCCGCAAGACGAAGATCAAGGCCCGTGAGTTCTTCCAGACGCTGGCCGAGCTGCAGTTCGAGTCGGGCTACCCGTACATCATGTACGAGGACACGGTGAACCGGTCCAACCCGATCGAGGGCAAGATCACGCACTCGAACCTGTGCTCGGAGATCCTGCAGGTGTCGACGCCGTCGCTGTTCAACGAAGACCTGACGTATGCCAAAGTCGGCAAGGACATTTCGTGCAACCTCGGGTCGCTGAACATCGCCAAGACGATGGACTCGCCCGACTTCGCCCAGACCATCGAGATCTCCATCCGGGCGCTGACCGCGGTGTCCGATCAGACCCACATCTGGTCGGTGCCGTCGATCGAGCAGGGCAACAACGACTCCCACGCGATCGGTCTCGGGCAGATGAATCTGCACGGATACCTGGCGCGCGAGCGGATCTTCTACGGCTCCGAAGAGGGCGTCGACTTCACCAATATCTACTTCTACACGGTGCTGTTCCACGCCCTGCAGGCCTCGAATCGCATTGCGATCGAACGGGGTACGCGCTTCGGCGGCTTCGAGAAGTCCAAGTACGCGTCGGGGGAGTTCTTCGACAAGTACACCGAACAGGTGTGGGAGCCGAAGACCGACAAGGTCCGGACGTTGTTCGCCGACGCCGGCATCCGCATCCCGACGCAGGACGACTGGCGCAGGCTGAAGGAATCGGTGCAGGCGCACGGCATCTACAACCAGAACCTGCAGGCGGTGCCGCCGACCGGGTCGATCTCCTACATCAATCACTCGACGTCGTCGATCCACCCGGTGGCGTCGAAGATCGAGATCCGCAAGGAAGGCAAGATCGGTCGCGTCTACTACCCGGCGCCGTTCCTGACGAATGACAACCTGGAGTACTACCAGGATGCCTACGAGATCGGCTACGAGAAGATCATCGACACCTACGCCGCGGCGACCCAGCACGTCGATCAGGGGCTGAGCCTGACGCTGTTCTTCAAGGACACCACCACTACGCGTGACGTGAACAAGGCGCAGATCTACGCCTGGCGCAAGGGCATCAAGACGCTGTACTACATCCGGCTACGGCAGATGGCGCTGGAAGGCACCGAGGTTGAGGGCTGCGTCTCCTGCATGCTGTAGGGCCTGCGCGGAGTTTCTTGCCGCTCAATGTGTGGGTTCTGAGCCGCAAATACGTCGAAGTGCGTTGACAAGCCACACACTGAGCGACGTTCCCAACGCCGAGCATGCAATTGGTGACCGGTTTACGGCGTGTCGCGTCGGCAGGTGCACGGTCGGCGCAACGACCAGGCTCAGTACTTGTGCTGCGGGCCCTGCTCCTTCTTGTACAGCCGCTTGAGCAGCACGTCGCGGAACCGCGCGTTGTCGATCGCCTTGATGCCGGCGTTGGCGACCGCGGGGATACCGGCCAGCTTGTGGAAGTACCGGCCGCGGCGGTACTCCTTGCCCCACGCCGCTTCCATCCGCTCCGCGTAGTTGGTGAAGTCGTCCGGCCCGCCGTTCTGCAGCGCGGCCAGCGCACACTCACCCGCGGCGAGGCCTGACTCCAACGCCTTGGAGATGCCCGCACCGGACGCCGGCTTGCCGGCTCCCAGCGAGTCGCCGGTGAAGAGCACGCCGGGACGCCACGGCGGCCAGGCGGTGAAGCCCATCGGCAAGCGCCAGGCCCGCACGCCTCGAGACTTCTTCAGCTCGTCGATCGAGGGCAGCCCCCACTCCCGGGGCAGCGTCTCCATGAACTCGCCGAGGAAGTGCGTGGCGTTGATCTTCTGCCAGTCTTTGTAGCTGTTGACGTAGCCGAGGCCGATGTTGATGCGACCGCCGCCGAACGGGAAAACCCAGCCGTAGCCAGGCAGCTGATCGCCCTGGAAAGCCAACTTCAGGTAAATGTCGAGGCTGTCAGAGTCCGGCTTGTTGGCCGGCATCTCGGCGCGGATCGCGATCGCAGAGTAGCCGTTGTACTCCGAGTCGATCTTCAGTGCGCGCTTGATGGGGGAGTAGGCGCCGTCGGCCGCGATGACCGCGTCGCCCAACACCTTCTCGCCGCTCTTGAGCTTGACGCCGATGACGCGCCCGTTGGCGTCGAGTTCCGGCCCGGTCACCTCGCACGATTGGCGCACCTCGGCGCCGGCCGACTCGGCGTGCTTGAGCAGCAGCGTGTCGAGTTCGGGACGCGGCGCGACGTACCCGTGGTCGGGCATGCCCGGGCGCTTTGGAAACGAGAGTTCCCACTGGCTCGGGCTGAACACTGTCACGCGGTTGACCCGGTGGAACTTGTCCACCTCGTTGGCCAGCCCCATCTTCTGCAAGTAGCTGACCGCACGGGCGGTCAGACCGTCGCCGCATGGCTTGTCGCGCGGGAACTCAGCCTTGTCCAGGACCACCACTTTCGCGCCGGTCTGGGCGGCCTGCCATGCGGCGGCGGCGCCCGAAGGCCCCCCACCTGCGATGACAAGGTCGTATCGCTGGGTCATAACACTCGTCTCGTTGATTGGGCTGTCGGCCCAGATGATACCTAAACAGGGTTAAGCCCTCGCACCGGCAAATGGTGCAGGTCCTGGCCGAGCGATCAATCGTGGACGCAAAGCGATTGGCACTGAATGACAGAAATGTGACCAGTGGTAGCCGATACCGCCCGGCATATTGCGGCACGGTCTGACCAGGTCAGCGGGTGCCTGCCGGGTACAGTAAGCGGGTGCGAAGAGCGGCCAGGACCAGATCCGGCGCCGAGGCGGGCGTGAAAGTCGACGCCCGCAGCGAACGCTGGCGCGAGCACCGGAAGAAGGTGCGAGCCGAGATCGTCGACGCCGCCTTCCGTGCCATCGACCGGCTGGGCCCGGAGCTGAGCCTGCGCGAAATCGCCGAGGAGGCCGGCACGGCCAAGCCGAAGATCTACCGGCACTTCGCCGACAAGTCCGACCTGTTCCAGGCGATCGGCGAGCGGCTGCGCGACATGCTCTGGACTGCGATTTTTCCGTCCATCGATTTCAGCACCGACCCGGCCCGCGAAGTCATCCGCCGCAGCGTGGAGCAGTACGTGCGGTTGGTAGACCAGCACCCCAACGTGCTGCGCTTCCTGATCCAGGGCCGCTTCGCCGAACAGAGCGAATCCACCATGCGGGCGCTCAACGAGGGCCGCGAGATCACGCTGGCGATGGCCGAGATGTTCAACAACGAGTTACGGGAGATGCAACTCGACAGCGCCGCGATCGAGCTCGCCGCGTTCGCGACGTTCGGATCGGCGGCGTCGGCCACCGACTGGTGGCTGGGACCGCAGATCGACAGCCCCCGCCGGATGCCCGCCGACGAGTTCGTCGCCCACCTGACGACGATCATGGTGGGCGCCATCAACGGCACCACCGAGCTGCTTGGCATCAAAATCGACCCCGAGCTGCCGATTCACGAAGCGGTGCGCCGCCGCCAGCCGGTCGCTTAGCCGCCCAGTGGATCGGCCGCTTCGCCGGTCCGTTGACACCGTCCGCCGGGCACCGACACACTGGAAGTACCCGGTACCAGCGTTCCCAGGATGAGAGACCAATCGCCATGACCGTCGCCGAGCCAACGACACCCCAAGAGGCCGCCGCACCGCCCGTGCACACCCGCGCCCTGATCATCGGCACGGGATTCTCCGGCCTCGGGATGGGCATCGCCCTGCAAAAGCAGGGCGTGGACTTCCTGATCCTGGAGAAGGCCCACGAGATCGGCGGCACCTGGCGGGACAACAGCTATCCGGGCTGCGCCTGCGACGTGCCATCACATCTCTATTCGTTCTCGTTCGAGCCGAAGGCGGGCTGGAGCCGGATGTTCTCGCCGCAGCCGGAGATCCTCGACTATCTCAAGGGCGTGACCGACAAGTACGGGCTGCGCCGCTACATCGTCTTCAATTCGCTTGTCGACCGAGCCTACTGGGACGACACCGCATACCGCTGGCACGTGTTCACCGCCGACGGGCAGGAGTACATCGCGCAGTTCCTGATCTCGGGAGCCGGCGCACTGCACATCCCGCTGCGCCCCGATATCGACGGCGCTGACGAATTCGCCGGTGCCGCTTTCCATTCCGCGCAGTGGGACCACAGCGTAGACCTGACCGGCAAGCGCGTCGCGGTGATCGGCACCGGGGCCAGCGCGATCCAGATCGTCCCCGAGATCGTCGGACAGGTAGCGGAACTCCAGCTCTACCAACGCACCCCGCCGTGGGTGGTGCCCCGGCCGAACGAGGCGTTCCCGACCGCCCTGAAGAGTGCCTTCGAGAATGTGCCCGGTCTGCGGCTGGCACTGCGCGGCGGCATCTACTGGGCACTGGAAGGCCTCGCCTACGGCATGACGAAACGGCCCGCGTTGCTCAAGGGCGTCGAACTGATCGCCAAATGGAACATCCGCCGCAATGTCCGGGACAAGGCGTTGCGCAAGCAGCTGATGCCGAGCTATCGGGCCGGCTGCAAACGAATCCTGTACTCCGGCAACTACTACAAGGGCGTCGCGAACCCGAAGACGAAGCTGATCACCGACCGCATCGATCGCATCACCCGCGAGGGCATCGTCACCGCTGACGGAACCGAACGGCACGCCGACGTCATCGTCTTCGCCACCGGATTCCACGTCACCGACTCCTACACCTACGTCGACATCAAAGGAGCGAACGGCGAGGACCTGGTCGACCGCTGGGCCCGCGAAGGCGTGGCCGCCCACCGCGGGATCACCGTGGCCGACGTGCCCAACGTCTTCTTCCTGCTCGGCCCCAACACCGGCCTGGGCCACACGTCGGTGGTGTTCATGATCGAGTCCCAGATCCGCTACGTCGCCGATGCGATCGCGTCCGTCGACAAGTTCGGCGCGCAGGCGCTGGCACCCAGCCGGGCCGCGCAGGACCAATTCAATGAGGAGTTGCAGGACAAGCTGGCCGGCTCGGTGTGGAACACCGGCGGTTGCCGTAGCTGGTACCTGGACGAACACGGCAACAACAGGACGCTGTGGTCGGGGTTCACCTGGCAGTACTGGCTGGAGACCCGGTCGCTGAAGCCGACCGAATACCGCTTCTCCGGTGTCGGGACTGAAGCCGCGAAGGACACGCCGACACAACGGTTTGCGGTACCGGAGGTTGTCGGCCCCCAGGGGTAGTGTTCGAAACCTAAGTCGCATCGTCCGAAGTGGGGTTTTGGTGACCGAGAGAATGAAGCTGATCGACCGAGTTTCGGCCATCAACTGGAACCGCTTGCAGGATGAGAAGGACGCCGAAGTATGGGACCGGCTGACTGGCAATTTCTGGTTGCCGGAGAAGGTGCCGGTATCCAACGACATCCCGTCGTGGGGGACGCTGACCGCCAACGAGAAGCAGCTGACGATGCGGGTGTTCACCGGTCTGACGCTGCTGGACACCATCCAGGGCACCGTCGGCGCCGTCAGCCTGATCCCCGACGCGCTGACCCCACACGAGGAAGCCGTCTACACCAACATCGCCTTCATGGAGTCGGTGCACGCCAAGAGCTACAGCTCCATCTTCTCCACGCTGTGCTCGACCTCCGAGATCGACGATGCGTTCCGCTGGTCGGAGGAGAACCCCAACCTGCAGCGCAAGGCCGAGATCGTCATGGAGTACTACAAGGGCGACGAGCCGCTGAAGCGCAAGGTGGCATCCACGCTGTTGGAGAGCTTCCTGTTCTATTCGGGCTTCTATCTGCCGATGTACTGGTCGAGCCGCGCCAAGCTGACCAACACCGCCGACATGATCCGGCTCATCATCCGCGACGAGGCGGTGCACGGCTACTACATCGGCTACAAGTACCAGAAGGGCCTCGCGCTCGAAGACGACGTCAAGACGGCCGAGCTCAAGGACTACACCTACGAGCTACTCTTCGAGCTCTACGACAACGAGGTGGAGTACACCCAGGACCTCTACGACGAGGTCGGGCTGACAGAGGACGTCAAGAAGTTCCTGCGCTACAACGCCAACAAGGCGTTGATGAACCTCGGCTACGAGGCGCTGTTCCCGCGGGACGAGACCGACGTGAACCCGGCGATCCTGTCGGCGCTGTCACCCAACGCCGACGAGAACCACGACTTCTTCTCTGGTTCGGGCTCGTCGTATGTGATCGGCAAGGCCGTCAACACCACCGACGAGGACTGGGACTTCTAATCGTGGAGGTCAGTGGCATAATCGCATGCCACGCCCGCCGGGGTCAGCTACCTATCGGTTGATCGGCTGGCTGGCCCGTGCCCACCCCTTGCCCACATTTTCCCGAGCGCGGGCGTCGTGCAAAGCGGTCGTGACGGCTTCCAGGTCGTCGTCAAAGAGGTCGGCGTAGATGTCCAGCGTCATCGCCGCCGAGGCGTGGCCGAGCATCTTCTGAACCGCTTTGACGTTTGCCCCGGCTGACACCGCGAGGCTGGCGCAGTGTGCCGCAGCTCGTGTGGCGTGGCGCGCGGAATGCCGGACTCGGCGACGGCCCTGGCGAACCATCCCGACGTGGGGTGCGGTCGCGTCAGGTATCCACCGTCGTCGCCGGGGAACAACAGGTCGCCGCGTTCCCGTTCCTCGCGCTGGCGGGCTCTAGGTGGGTAAGCAGGAACTCGGGCAGGGGCACGGTGCGCTGCTTGTGGCCCTTGGGGGTGCCGACGAATATCTGCGAGCCGGACTGGACAGCGTTCTCCGACACGGTGGCCCGCCGCCGCAACATGTCGAGGTCACGGATCCGCAGACCGACCGCTTCGCCCACCGCAGCCCGGTGTAGGCGAGCAGTAGCACGAGGCCCTCGTATTCGCCTGTAGCGGCGGCCGTCATGTCGACCCGGGCCTTAGAGGCGGACGTCGCTGCCGTGCAGGCGCAGCTGGAAGGGCTGGGCCAGGACGTCGCTAGCCTGCGGGCGCGGTTGAAAAGGCGCAGGGGCACTGAGTGCCCGCCCGTGCCGTGTGACCGGAGGATCTGGTGACGAACGTAGTGCGCACGTACGTGGTCTAGGCCGACGTGTCGTGGGCCTGCAACACGGCATGGACACCACCGTCGCGACACATCCACTCGGATTGGTACCGAGCGTGAGGTCACCGTCACCAAACGGTGAGTTCGCTGGCAGCTGTCGGAATTAACGGATGCCAGTTAGCTGTACAGCTCACAAAGTTGCCTATAAAGTTGGCGGGTGAGCCAACCATCGCTCCCAGCGCTGACAGTCAGCACCGACACGTCGCGACGCACATTCGCACCCGGTAGTGACGTCGTCATCGGCCGAGACCTGCGGGCCGACGTCCGAATCGCCCATCCACTGGTGTCGCGCGCTCATGTGACGTTGCGCTTCGATCACGGGCGATGGGTGGCCGTCGACCACGCCAGTCTCAATGGAACGTATGTCAACCACCAGCGAGTGTCCTCGGTCGACCTTCACGACGGCCAGAGCATCTACCTCGGCAATCCCGACAACGGTCCCAGGTTGACGTTCGAGGTTGGGCGGCAACAAGGCCCAGTCGGTTCGCCGCCACAAACGACGGTGCAGTACAGAATCCCGGTAAACATCCCGCAGCATGCGAGCGGCCCCATGCACGCTCCGCCTCGTTCGCCTGGATATCCGCCGAGTCCGACGCCGCCCTATCGCGGGCATCCGTCGAATCCACCGTCCGGGCCAATGGTCCGGCCGCCCAGCGGACCGCAGCCGGTGGTCCCACGCCCACCGTCTGCGCCGCGCCAGCCGGTGCCCGTGCACAACTTTGCGCCGCCTCCACAGATGAGCCCGCGTGCGCCGCCTGCCGGTGAAGGTCGTCAGCGCACGACGGTCGTGGCCCGGCTTCTGCGTGGCGCCGAAAGTCCGCGGCCACCAGGAGCGATCACGATAGGCCGCGAAACCGACAACGACATCATGATCGCCGATGTGCTGGTGTCGCGTCACCACGCCACGTTGCTGCCGACCCAGTCGGGCATGGAGATTCAGGACGAGCGGAGCAGCAACGGCACGTTCGTCAACGGTGTGCGTATCACGCGGGCATTCCTCGGCGAAGGTCACACAGTCACCATCGGCAACATCGACCTGGTGTTCGAGGGCGGCACCCTGGTCCGACGTAGCGAGACCGAAGCGGCAACGCCCACAGGTGGTTTGGAGGTCCAGGGCGCCACGTGGATCATCGAGGGCAATAAGAAGCTGCTGGACAACATCTCGATCTCGGCGCGCCCCGGTACGTTGACGGCGGTGATCGGCCCGTCGGGCGCGGGGAAGTCCACCTTCGCCCGTCTGGTGGCCGGGAATACCCACCCGACCTCCGGCACCGTCGCGTTCGAGGGACATAACATCCACGCCGAGTACGCTTCGCTGCGCTCCCGGATCGGCATGGTTCCGCAGGACGACGTGGTGCACGGCCAGCTCACCGTCAGACAGGCGTTGATGTACGCCGCCGAGTTGCGGCTGCCACCGGACACCACCAAAGCCGACCGCGCCCAAGTCGTCGCGCAAGTGCTGGACGAACTCGAAATGACCCAGCACGCCGATACCCGTGTCGACAAGCTCTCAGGTGGTCAGCGCAAGCGCGCGTCCGTGGCGTTGGAATTGCTGACCGGCCCGTCGCTGCTGATCCTCGATGAGCCGACGACCGGCTTGGATCCCGCGCTGGATCGCCAGGTGATGACCATGCTGCGCCACCTGGCTGACGCCGGCCGCGTAGTGCTGGTAGTAACCCATTCGTTGACCTACCTCGACGTATGCGACCAGGTGCTGCTGCTGGCACCGGGCGGGAAGGCTGCATTCTTCGGAGCGCCCGGCCAGATCGGTCCATCGCTGGGCACCACGAACTGGGCGGACATTTTCAGCACAGTCGCGAACGATCCCGATGCGGCGCATCGCCGCTTCCTCGAGCAGAACGGGCCGGCGGCCCCGCCGCCCCCCGCGGTTGCGCCCAAGGACCTCGGCAGTCCGACGCAAACCACACTGTGGCGCCAGTTCTCGACGATCGCGCGGCGTCAGATGCGATTGACCATGGCGGACCGCGGCTACTTCATCTTCCTCGCCGTGGTGCCGTTCATCATGGGCGCCTTGACCACGACGGTGCCTGGCAACGCCGGATTCGGTATCCCAGATCCGAACGGCGACCTGCCGACCGAAGCAGCAAAGATTCTTTCGCTGCTCAACTTGGGCGCTGTTCTGATGGGTACCACGCTGACGATCCGGACCCTCATCGGAGAGCGGGTAATCTTACTGCGCGAGCAGGCAGTTGGACTGTCCACGACCGCGTACCTGCTTGCGAAGATCTGCGTCTTCGCCGTGTTCGCAGTGATACAGGCGTCCATCGTCGTGGCAATCACGGTTGCGGTCAAAGGCGCTCCCACCCAGGGGGCGGTGGTATTGAAGAACCCGGCCTTCGAATTGTGGTTCGGCGTCGCGTTCACGTGCGTCGCCGCAGCGATGGTGGGGCTCGCGCTCTCGGCGGTGGCTACGTCGAACGCGCAGATCCTGCCTCTGCTGGTGGTGACGATCATGTCTCAGCTGGTGTTCTCGGGCGGCACAATAACGATCACCGACCGCCTTGGGCTCGACCAGATCTCGTGGATAACACCGGCGCGGTGGGGTTACGCCTTGTCGGCCTCGACCGTCGATGTGGGGACACTGTTTCCTCCTCCTATTTTCCCGAAAGACTCATACTGGGAGCACACGCCGTCCGCGTGGCTTTTTGACGCTGCCATGCTCGCGCTGGTCTCTGTCGGATACGCAGGCATCGTCCGCTGGCGGATTCGGCTCAAGTCGTCATAGGACGTACGGTCTGCTCAAGCGGCCACGTGCACGTTCGACTGCGCTTCGATATTGCCGCAAACCGCCTCTTGGCAGCGACGGGCCAATTCGCGGCGATCGGCGCCGGGCAGCTGGAGCTCACAGACGTGGATGTCGACGATCGTCTGCCGGGTAGCGACCACTCGCCACACCGACCGCGCGAGTGTGTCATCGCCGACGAATGCGGGAACGGTCGAGAGCCGGCCGTCGGCGTGCTGGTAGCTCAACCGGAGCGGTTGCACAGGCCTTCCGGCGTCGATGGCGGACTGAAACAGCGCCGGGCGAAACCGGCCGTAGCCCATCCCGCACCACGACGTGCCCTCCGGAAACGTCACAATTGTCTGTCCAGACTGCAGTCGTGCGGTCAGCTCGGCGACAATGCCGGGCAGCGGCCGCAACTTTGTGCGGTCGATCGGGACGACGCCCAGTGCACGGGCCATCTGGCCTATCCCAGGCCACTTGACCATGTCCGCTTTCGCGACGAACACCCCCGGCATCACTGCCCAGATCGCCAGAACGTCGATCCACGAAATGTGCGGGCTGACCACCATCACTCCACGCATGTCGCGAAGCTCATTGCCTGACAAGCTGATTCGCACGCCCACACAGCGCAACAGGAGCCGGCTATAGAGACGGACCCCGCGGTACTGCTTCGGATGCGGTATCGCCGTGAGCGGCATCGCGGGCAGCACCAACAGGATCAAGCCGATACGCCCGGTACCACGCAGGATGCGCGCAATGCGCCCCACAAAGCCGACCGGGTCATCGCGCACGCAACTCTGATCACACGGGGCAACCGGCACCCACGGATGCGTCATTGCTGGATCTCGTCGGCCATTTCGCTGGCAGCTGCCACAGACCTGAGCCGATTGAGGTAGCGGATATCGGCCTCGCGTTTGTCCAGCAAAATCATGAAGTCGGCGACGCCGAAGTCTGGGTCGTGGGCGGGCTCGCCACACACTTTCGTACCGAGTCGTAGATAACCGCGCATCAGTGGCGGCACGGCTGGGCGTGCGGGCGGCGGGATGTCGTCAAGCGGCACCGGCCGGTAGGGGTGCACGGTGTAGGCCGAGCGGTGTCGCTTCATCACGAAGTCGCGCACACCTCGGGCCTGCTCGCAGGGATCGCCGACACCCTGGATCGGCACCGACACACAGCCGCTCACGTAGTTGTAATCGCAATGGTCGAGATAGGCCAAGATTCCGGCCCACATCAACAGCACTACCGCGCCGTTGCGGTGGTCATCGCGCACCACCGCCCTGCCCATCTCGACTAGCGACGCCCGCAAGGGATCCAACTCGTGAACGTCGAACTCGGTAGCGGTGTACAGGCCACCGGCCGCGAGTGCCCCCGGCGGGGGCAGCATCCGATAGCAGCCGACGAGTTCGCCGGAAACATCGTCGCGAACCAGCAAATGGTCGCAGTACTGGTCAAAATGATCGACATCATCGGAAGCGGTCAGGGTGAAACCCGGTTCGGCTTGAAACACCGCATACCGCAGCTTCTGCGCCGCTTCGATGAGCACCGGATCTGTGGACAAGAGCAGCGAGTATTTCGGTGCTGCCGAATCCTGAGAGTCAGCCGACAACAGGACAGACGAAATGGTCATAACCGCACCGCCGCTCGGCTCAGTCGCGAAAGCATTGCTGGAGATGGTCGTGCACGTTTGCAGTAGTTCATCGCCGACGCGATGCCGCCTGTTCTCGGCGTACGTATTTGACAAGCCAAACATGTTGGACTACACAGGCCGTGCCCTATATGCGGCCTACAACCCCGCTGCATTGGGCCAGGCTCAGTCGGATGTCGTGTCACGGAAGAACCTTGCCTCCCACTCCTTTTGCGCCTTGGCACCGTCACGAATGAACGGTGTGAATGGCGCGATCTGAAGGAGCAGCCAGTTCACGAACGACGCGGGGAAGCGAAGTGGTTTGACGAAATCGACGAACAGTACGACACGGGTCTGCGCCGAGCGATTCCATGCCTCGTGTTCATACGAGTCATCGAAGATCAGCACCTTACCTTCCTCCCAGGAGCAGATCTCGTCGTCGACGCGGATGCCGACCCCCCCGGGAGGCGAGTCCGGCACGATGAGTCCGAGGTGAAGGCGAAGTATCCCGTTATAGAATCCGCGATGGGGTTTCAGTTCTTTCCCTGGCTCAAGCACGGAAAACATCGCCGTCTTCAGCCCCGGAATCGTCTGCACGATGCGCCAGGTGTTCGGACACAGCCGCGTCGTCGCCTCTGAGGTAGCACCAAAACCAGTGAAAAGGAACGTCTTCCATTCTTGGTCGGTGCTGATCGCGCGAACCTCGCCGATGATCTCATGGAAAGCGGACAACTCGTCCTTACGGGTCAACAGGCGATCGACCTCCGCGCGGACCGCGCGCCACTCCCGTTCGATACCTTCGGCCCACGGGAAGTCAGCAGTGGCCAGAACAGCTTGGTTACCAACCTTCGAATAGTTCTGGTTTAGCCGCTCCGCCCACGAAACCATGCCAATTAATGCCCGGTTCAGCAGCCCCGGGCGCTTCATCGTGTCTTCGACGCCCTCAGTGCGCCGCTCCTGCGCTACCACCGCCTAATCCCCTCCCCAGAACCTTCGGCACATGGGAATGAACTGCAAATTTTACCGCCGAAGTTGGCACTGCGCGACGTTTTCCAAATCAGGTGACCGGCTTCATCAGCGCACCGAAGGACGAAACGAATATCACACGCATAACGTGGTTGGACGAAATACTTGCGACGTCAAATATCTCGTCGCATTCCGCGCAGGACGCGCCCCTACGGACCTCTCCTCTGGATACAGATCGGGCGATCCCAAAGTCGTCGCGACGCCTGGCCTGCATGGGCCAACACGATGGTGCAGGTGCACACCCCCGCAATGACCTAACGTCGTTCCGAGCGGCTGACGGCCCCAAATCACATGCCGCACGACGGCGCACACCGCATGATGACCAAGTGTCGAACTTTCCGATGTCCTATCTGTTGGCCTGGCTGCCGCGTCTACTGAAACCCACGTGCGGCGGCGACGACAGCGGCTTTACCCAGCCGGCGGCTCGGCTGATGTCACCGCAGCGCAGCGTGCGCCTGGTGTTTGTCGGCGACGTTTCCGCCATCGCCAACCGTGAAGCGCCAGAGATCGACCCGGAACTGACAGCGATTCTGTCGGCTGCCGACCTCGTAGTCGCCAATTGCGAAAGCCCGGTCGTTTCGCGCACGAAATACCCGCTCAGGACGCGGCTCGGTCAACTTCATGCCATGAATACCGACTTTTTGCTCGGCGTGCTGGCAGCGATGAACGTCGACGCCGACCGGCTGGTGCTCTCCCTTGCCAACAACCATGCCCTCGACCAAGGTGCCGAAGGGTTTGCGGAGACACGCGCCAGCCTCGACGGCCTGGGAATTCGCACGTTCGGCACAATCGATCGCCCGGTCGTCATCGCGTCACTGGACGGTGTCGACGTCGGTCTCGTCGGCTTCACCGAATGGCGCAACGCCCCAGCGAGCGTCTTCGATGGCCGGATCGTGATGACGAGCAGGCTCGCTCGCAACGGGTGGCGGCATGTGTGCGATGCCCCTGCCGACATCATTTGCGCTGTGCCCCACTGGGACTGGGAGTTCTGCCACTTCCCGCGTGAGACGACGCGTGCGCTTGCCCGCCAGCTGGCTGCCCACGGCATTGGCCTCATCGCCGGGCACCACGCCCATGTCGTGCAGCCGGTGGAGCGCATCGACGGCACGGTGGTCGCGTACGGCCTCGGCGATTTTCTCGGTACGGCCTTTCCGCGCCAGCGGTGGCCGAACCGCATCAGCGCCATGCTGGCCGTCGATGTCAGCGCCGATCCTTCCAGCCGCGGCCGCATCGCGGCCTACGAAATGGTGCCGTTCGTGCGCCTCAAGGAGCAGCGGCGCGAACACCTCGTCCTCGCCGCTTCGCTCGGCGGGGCGCTAAAAGTGCGCGTCGGCAATCGGCTCGACCGGGTGCTCGGCTAGCGCGGCTACCGCGTCCCCAAGCGTCACCATCCCGGTATCCGCTGTCCGTCCGGTCGGCCGGAGCGCCACGATCACGCAGTCGGCGGGCTCGATACAGACGCCCATCTCGTCGCGGTCGTCGGTGGCCGAGACCGTGACGCCGTGCAGACCGGATCCGACCTGTACCCGCAGTATCGTGTTCTGCTGGTCGTCGGAGCTGATCGGGCGAACCTCGCCGATGATCTCATGGAAAGCGGAGAACTAGTCCTTACGGGTCAACAGGCGATCGAGCTCCGCGCGGACCGGGCGCCACTCCCGTTCGATACCTTCGGCCCACGGGAAGTCAGCAGTGGCCAGAACAGCTTGGTTACCAAACTTCGAATAGTCAGCCCCGGGCGCTTCATCGTGTCTTCGACGCCCTCAGTGCGCCGCTCCTGCGCTACACCGCCTAATCCCCTCCCCAGAACCTTCGGCACATGGCAATGGCCAGCAGTTCCTAGCGCCGAAGGTGGCAGTGTGCGGCCATTTCCAATCTGGTGACCGGCGTCATCAGCGCACTGGGCGGCTACTCGGCCGACGGTGCTGACCTCGATGTTGAAGGCTGGAGGGCCGCTCAGCCGCGGAGTTGCCTGACAACACGTTCTCCTGCTGGATGGACATGGTGGCAAGTGATTGTCGCGAACCCGCCCCTGCGGAACAATCGCATCGCACTCGTTATGGTGCCCCATCGGGGCCGGCGGTTGGTGGTGTTATCGCGCCCTCGCGGCGCCGCCCGGATGCGGCCTCGAATTCTTCTTCGACGGCACCCTCCCGACGGCCGAGGGCGATCGTTGCGGAAACCATCGCGACGAGCGCGATGCTGAGCACGACAGCGGAGGAGGTGGACACGGCGAGGTCCTCACCCAGGACGACTACGCCGAGCGTGACAGCAGTCACCTGCTCGAGAACTAGCATCGTCGGTACCGAAACCTGCAGTGCCCCAGCGTTATACGCCGCATTTTTCAGTACCGTTCCCGCCACCGCCAGGGCCACGAGCACATAGGGCGCCGGAATTGCCAGCATTGACGACAGATCGCCGTTGCGGAGCGCGACCAATGAAACCTTCGTCAACACCGCGAGAATCCCAAACATGACCGCCGACGCGACCGCCAGCAGCACCGCACGCCGCCGTCCTCTGGAACGCGACGCCACTACGATGCACGCACCCACGAGCGGCACCAGTACCACCGCGACGAACATCCATGACAGCAACGGTGGCCGGAGCACGGCGTTGGGCCGAACCAGCGGGATGAACACTGCGAGTCCGCCAGTCAGCAGCAGCGCCCACGCCCACTCAGTGAGGGCGACTCGCCGGTGAGCCAATCGCGCGCCCATCGGCAGCACGAACAGCAGACACGACACCGCCAACGGCTGCACCAACAGCAGCGGTCCATACGCCAGAGCCAGCGCCTGGAAACCGTAGCCGATAACTATTGATACTGTGCCCGCCCACCACAACGGGCTGCGCACCAAGGCCACCGCACCCACAAGGGACATACCGTGCTCGGTGGGCACGTCCGTGGCCACTCGGTATTGACTTACCATCCCGATGGCTATAAAAAACGCCGATAGCAACGCCAGCAGTACCGCGACATAGTGCATGTGCTCCCCCTCATGCGCCTTGAGCAGTGCCTATACCCATACCAGCAACGCTGTCCGTCCGTGCCCCTGATCGCCCGACTATGCGGGCAGGCTGGCCGCCGATGATTCCTTCGTCACCATTAGCCCACGTACGCAGCAGGGTCGGCAACAACGCCGGCCTGTTCGTGCTCGCCGGTGAGTAGGCCACATCCGGCGCCGGGTGCCGGATCCGGCGATCTACCGCGAAGCGACTGCCCGGCACGACTGGCACTTCACAATCTCCTTCATCGACTGCGGCTCGACCATCGATGCGCCCGTAACGCAGGAGGTGCTGCGGGACCTCGACGCCTTGATCTCCGTGTCCTCGCCGTGGGTGGAGGCGCGTCGGCGGCAGGGCAGTGGATGCAATACCTGCTATTCGCCGAACCCAACGGGTGCGAGGAAGGCGGTGCTGGCAGCACACACTCGAGAGCCGAAACACTGTCAGCAATCACCCGACGCAGAAATGTCAGCCATCAGCCGACGCAATACACATCACGGAGTGCCCCCGGCAGGAATCGGAGCTGCGACCTAGGGATTCCCAATCCGTAAGTTTTGAGATTTCCCAATAGTGCGCGTCTTTTCTTGGGTGACAACGGATTAATACGGGAATTGCGCCCCGGCGTCGACGGGGGAGTGGCCTTGGCGCCCAGCGCCATCGTCGGACAAGAGTTCATCGACAACCTTGTCGAGCACCGGAGTGTAGCTATCCACCGCAAACTACCCGGAGCGGCGACGGGGAAGTGGTCAAGGATGGCGCGACCGATTCGACGTCGGTCTACATGACACGCCAGCCGCAGTAGCCGCTACCTATCCGCCTAGACCTCCTGGGTTATGAGCCAGTGGATCGGTGTTGCACCCGGGGACCCGCACGTGTCTGCAGCGTGCGAGCGTTAGCCTTGGGACCTGTTATCGGGCGAGTTTTCGCCGCAACTATCTGCGTCAGCGGATGACAGCGCTGGCATCGGCTGGTGACCAGACGTCAGT
>JAOPWF010000476.1 GCA_025965815.1 Mycobacterium sp. | reverse complement strand
TTGCCATCAAGGCCGACGGCAGTGTCGGTCCACTCACCACTGACCGTGTCACGGCCGACGACCGTGAGAGCGAGGTCGGTGAAAAAGGAGATCGTCGCTTCGAGGTCGCGAACGGCGATGCCGACGTTCTCAAGTTTGATGGACATGCGTTGCATGCTATCGAGCCGGGCCGATTAGCTCCGGTGGCAAGCCGAGACTCGATCGAACAAGCCCCCGGGCCGCTCGCTGCTCATCGTGACGGGCCACCAACGTTGTTGTTCAGGGCGGTGCGGCTGAGGGTGGTGAAGCCCAGGGCGTCGAGGAACCAGCCGAGACCGCCGAGGTGACCGTGTTCGGCGAGGAACTGGCGCAAGCTCGGTATGGACCGTCGGGCTGGCCTGACGCAAGAACTGCTCGCATATTTCGAGTAGCTCAGTGGTGATCTGTTCGGGCGCAACGCCGATCTGGACGTCGGGATCGTTGGGATCGGGTGCGTCGGCGGGGTGGAACTCAAGTGGCATACGGATCCCTTCCAGGGTCATGTGGTGGCCCGGGCCGCGCGGGTTGGGCCAGACGGTAGGACTCGGTGCCGGTCTCAATGATGTTCCCGGCGAACGTCAAACGGTCAACAATCCCCGCGCACAGCCTCGGATCGGTGAAGGTCTTGGTCCAGCCATGTGGGGCTCGCACATGTTCCTACTCTTGGATTGCTGCTGCTAGCTGGGCTTTCCGCCCATCTGCGTGTCCTGCCGATTTTTCAGGCGTGATCAGGCGATGTTAGGCACTCCCTGAACCGTGGCTTGCCTTCATCCACTTCCACCAGCCACGACGACACCGGGTGGTACGTGGCGCCAGCCAGCCATGTCAGGACCTCGACGACCTGCGCTTTTGGACGCTGTCCGAGATCGATCGCATGCCGATTTGTCTCGCGCATCACTTCATTTCCTCAGATGCCGGCACACGCGCACAGCTCTGATGCCATGCCTCTGCGGTGGACGAGCGCCGCCGCCTCCGCCACGGCGACCGAGCCGGAGGCTACCGCTGAATGAACTCCGTCCGCCCGCCAAGAGTCGAGGCTGGCTCCGCCGCGCACGCCGCCGCCGCGAATATGTCCGGCGATGTCCAGTCCGTTAGCCAACGCGAGCCCGATGGCGACATCGCTTGCTACAAACGCTGGCCTCCTCCAGGTGTTTGTCCCACAAGACGAAACAACTACTGACGTGGCGGCAAATTTGCTTGTTTTGCACGGCCGTTTGAGTGCCATCGTGGTATGAATGCATTCTCAACCCTCGGGCCAGCTGTCACAGCGGGCGTGAGGTTCGACTAAGGGAAACCAGGGGGCAAACAAATGACGGAGCACGTCGCCAGCACCACGAAGAAGTTCCTCGCTGCCGGTGGTTTGGCCTTCGGCCTGGCCGGCTTCGGCCTGTTTGCGGGCGCCGGCACCGCCGCTGCCACAGCGCCCGACACGGGGTCTTACGATGAACTGCTCAACATCCCGGATGACAACGCCACCCATGAAGTGCCCAACACGGGGTCTTACCCGGGTGAACCGTCTTGGCCGGGGGATTCGTCGCATCCGTGCTGCTCGCGGTGACCTTGGCCTCGCAACACCATCAAGGCGATTTCGGCTTCGCTTTTCGTGAGGCCGTACAGGCGTCGTAAGAGGCTAGCGGGCGGTTCAGGTTCTAAGTCGGGGTCGACGATGACGATCATGGCCCTGTGTTGTGTTGGGGCCGCGGCGAGGCAAATGTGGTCTCATCGAGTGGCAGAACATGAACGACGTACGGACGCCTGCCGGATGGTCGCGCACAGAGGAATGAGCTGCCACATCTGTCGGCGCTCTCTGCGGTGAGCGCACGGTCGACGCCGTACTGGAGTTGGCTGTCGCTGCGTAGAGTCGCCGCTTCGATGCGCGCGGGGCGGATCCGCAAACCATCATCGGCGCGCAAAATGCGCTGAGCCGCCGAGTTGCTGTAGACCATGCGATGGTCTGAGGCGACGACGACAATTCCGTGCCTGACGGCCTCGCTGGCACCGGCGAGTTCGCTGCTGCGATGGCTCAGGTCTTCGAGGTGGTATTGGGTGCGAAGGGCCTGCTGCAGATGAGGGACCAGACCATGCACCAGCGCGACGCGTTCTGCGGTGTCGAACGGATCTGGCCGCCTCGGTGTTGCCACCGCCGGACTGGCGACCAACGGCGCACCAGTAAGCCGGATGAACAATCCATCCTCAAAACCGTTGGGACGGGCCCAATCGGCTTGGAACTCGCAGTTTTGATGTGGCCACATCAGTTCGGCGCCCGTTCGCACCGCCCCGACCGGGCCTGTTTCGACCGCCGATAAGACATGATCTAGCCGCGCAAAGTGCTCTGCGTAACTCGCCGCCGCGTCGGGAAAATGTCGGCATGCTTTAGCATCCGGCTATTCCCGTCGGTGATGACCAACGCTGTTTGTCCGTGACCCATCGAAGGCTCGGCCGATGTCGGCCATGGTTACGTCCCACAGTTCAGGTCCATGACCCGACGAGTAGATGCCGGAGATCAGGCGCGAGAAGTCATCAATCGTGGCCATCGCGCGCCCCCGGCACTCCCACTGCTTCCAGCATTACATCCATCCCCCTAGTGGACTATTCGTCGTAGGCAGAAGTTCAACCGTTTGGCTGAGGCACCGTCGAATGCCGGCTGATTAATTAACAAGATGGTCAACATGCCGTTGACCAGGCCATCGGCTCGAGGGGTGCCGGTGACTACTGCTACACCGCATCGGTGCACGAGCACGCGGACCGTAGCAAGCAAGAAGAACGAACCTCAATTGGCCAGGTGGCCAGAGATTAAGGGGGATAACTGAAATGTTGCTGCTACCAGCAGGACTCAAGAACAAGCCGGATACCGGCGGTGACGGCAGCACCCCCGGGAGGGAAGGGATTGTTCTGCACATCCCTCCAGCGCGGGCTGAAGCGTCGACGGCGACTGCGCCGATTGTCATGACCGAACGCGAGGTGGTGTTCAGCACGGCGGCGACGTCGTCGCATCGTCGACGGCAAACTACCCATTGGTTGACCGACTCGATTCGCGTCGCAGCCACCTCCGTGCGTCACATGCTTGCGTCACCGAGAGCCGGGCATAATCGCCCGGCCCGGAAGCATTACCCGCCACGCACCGCCGGTTATTACGAGCGCGGCGTCATAGCGCGGGAATTGGACCGACTATGAACGCCTTACAGATTCAGCTGCCGCCCGTCCTGCCGAAGAGGACAGATGTCGCAAGACAGTCGGAACAGGCATTCGGGTGCAAATGGAAACTCCACCCGCGTGGACAACGCCGCTGAATCGACCAGGTCAGCGAAGAGGATCGTCAGCCAGCGGATCTCACCACCGCTTCGGGCGCGGTCAGCAGATATCGGGACATTCTCAACGCCCTTCCGACAGACGTTCATATGTCTACTACACAAGCCCGGCCTCGAAGCATTCTGCGGCTCAGCCGATTGACCCACTCCCCTCGTCCTCATCCCCGCGGTAACGCCGCGTATGACACCGGACTTGACCAGCGCCAGCGCGGCAAGCGAGGCTCGGCATAAGCGCAATAGCGGTTGACGTGGCCACGAAACTGCGCCACGGCCGCGCCGGTGCGGGCGTAACCCAGGTGGGTGGCGACCACGAATTGCCGTAAGGCTGACACCCGCCCGCCCATTGCCGCGCCTTGCCTGTGGGAGGACGATGAAGTGGACGGCGGCGCCGTCGAGACGCGGCCCCACGCAGAGGAGGCAGATCGTGTACGCACGCGCTACTACTTTCCGGGCACAGTCTTCGTCCGTCGACGCCGATATTGCGCATGTCCGCGATACCGTGATGCCCGCGCTCGAGGGCATCGAGGGGTACATCGGCTTGTCCCTGTTGGTCGACCGGCCGTCCCGCCGCTGTATTGCTACCAGCTCCTGGCAGTCCGAGGAGGCCATGCGCGCTGGCGAGCAGTCCGTTCGGCCGGTTCGTGACCGGGCCGCGGAGATTTTCGGTGGCAGCGCACAGGTCGAGGAATGGGAGATCGCTGACTTACACCGTGACCACCGGTCGAGTGAAGGCGCCTGTGTCCGAGCCACCTGGGTCAAGGTCGACCCCGATCAGATCGACCGAGGCATCGATTTCTACAAGACGACTATCCTGCCCGCACTGGAGGAGCTCGAGGGATTCTGCAGTGCCAGCCTGTTGGTCGACCGAGCGTCCGGTCGTGCCGTGGCCTCGGCGACCTACGACAGCGTCGAAACAATGGAGCGGAACAGAGACCAATTGGACAGGCTCAGGGCCACGGGCAGCCCGGACGTGAGCGCACAGGTGCTCGATGTGTGCGACTTCGAGTTGGCGCTCGCCCACCTGCGTGTGCCCGAGATGGCCTGACCGCACGCTCAAGTTGCCGCCACCTTCGCGAGAAGTCTGGCGGTGTGCTGGTCATGGAAGCCGGACAAGCGGCGACGGTCGCGAGGCTAACGCCAGCTCCGCCGCAACTTACAAGTGGAGGCGACAGCTGTCCTGTTCGCGGAAAAGCTTGATCGGTCCGGCCCGCACCCGCGACCTCATGCGAACAGTGCCGCCGGTGCGGCCCGCTTAAGAGACTTGCGCTGCGTGCTGCGCCGCTCGACACCCCAGGATGCTTCGGTCGCCGAAATTGCAATGTCAATCCACATGAATGGGGCCCAGACGCGCCTCGATCTGCTCGTCGATCTCGGGCGATATCGGCGTCGATGCTGTCGATCCGGCCGAACATGTGCACGAACAGGAATTGGTGATGGTCGGCGAGATGCCCATAAAACGCTAGGCCCAACTCATTTTACTGTTGCTC
>JAOPWF010000473.1 GCA_025965815.1 Mycobacterium sp. | reverse complement strand
TCGATGAGGTTGATCCCGGCATCGAGGGCGGCGTCGACGATGGCGGAGGCTTCGTCCTGGGTGGTGTGTCCGATGGCACGTTTCCGTCGGTGTCAGCCCGACCACCGCCGCCATCGCGGTGTACCTGGCCCAGCAGGAGAAGACCTTCGCCGCCGACGGCATCCAGGTCGACCTGCAGACCATCCAGTCAGGGGCGGACGCGGTGCCGCGGCTGCTCAACGGCTCGCTCGACCTCGCCTTCGGGGACGCGGTCGGCACCGTCCAGTCGGCCGCCAACGGGGTGCCGCTGCGGATCGTGGGAGTGTCGACGGTCGCACCGACCGACCCGGCGAAGGACTACTCGGCCGTCATCGCCGCACCGGGCAGCAACATCACCACCGCCGCCGACCTGAGCGGCAAGACCGTCGCGGTCAACCAGCTCAACGGCGGCGCGGAGCTCACCGTCAAGGCCGCCGTGGACGCTCGCGGCGGAGACAGCACGAAGCTGAAGTTCGTCGAACTGCCGTTCCCCCAGATGGCCGCAGCGGTCAAGGCGGGCCGGGTGGACGCCGCGATGGACGTGGAGCCCTTCCTGACCCAGTCGAAGGGCAGCGTGCAGACGGTGCTGGCTCCGCAGGTCTACGCGGTGCCGGGGCTGCCCACCACGCTCGTCGTCGCCTCCAGCAGTTACACGGCCAAGAACCAGCCGGTCATCGACAAGTTCCTCAAGGCCATCAGCGCGGCCGGCAAGAAGGCCAACGCCGACCCCGCCGCCGGCCGCGCGGTCGCCGGGTTCACCAAGCTCCCCGCCGCGACTTTGAACGCCGTCACGCTGCCGGTCTACGCCGAGAGCGCCGCGGACGCGTCGGGCATGAACAAGCTGATCGACCTGATGAACAAGTACCAGGTGCTCCCCAAGCAGCCGGACCTGACCGCGCTGCTGGGACCGGCCGCCAAGGCGACCCCATGACGACGACACTCTCCCCGCGCGTCCACCCGGCGCGGTCAAGCGCCCGCGCGGACTCCCCACTCCCCCGATACACGCGGCGGCTGGTCGCACTGGCCGTCGTGGCCGTGCTCTGGCAGATCTCCGCCTCCGTGCTCGGACCCGACACCCTGCCCGGGGTCTGGCCCTGCCTGTCCGCGTTGGTCCAGGCACTGGTCACCGGCCCGTTCTGGGCGGCGACCGCCAGCACCGCGCTGAGCACGCTGATCGGCCTGGCGATCGCGGTGGTGGTCGCGGTGCCGGTCGGCGCGGTGATCGGCTCGGTCGAACTGGCCGACCGCAGCACCCGGGTGCTGGTCGACGTGCTGCGCACGATCCCGCCGATCACCCTGCTGCCGCTGGTGCTGCTGCTGTACGGGCCCACCCTGCAGATGTCGCTCGTGCTGGTGGTCTACGGCGCCTTCTGGCCGATGCTGCTCCACAGCATCTACGCGATCCGGGACATCGAGCCGGTGCAGCGCGACGTGGCGGCCGCCTTCGGGCTGCCGACCGGGGTGCGCTGGCGGACGCTGGTCCTGCCCAGTGTGCTGCCGATGGTGCTGGTCGGTGTGCGGGTCTCGGCGACCATCGCGCTGCTGATGTCGGTCGCCGCCGAGCTCGTCGGCGGCGCCCCGGGGGTCGGCGCGGAGATCACCAACGCCCAGGTGGCCGGCCAAACCGACACCGCATACGTGTACGTCATCTGCGCCGCCCTGCTCGGGATCGGGATCAACAGCCTGATGCGGCTGGTCGAGCGGAAGGCCATCTCCTGGCACCCCTCGGTGCGCAACGCCGTCCGGACCCGAGGGGCGGCGGCATGAACCGGCGCGTCAAGCGGCTCTGCCTCGAGCTGTGGCTTCCGGTGCTGGCGCTGCTGGCCTGGTGGTTCGGCTCCGCGAACAGCACGTCCATCTTCTTCCCGTCGCTGCGCGACATCGCCACGGACACCAAGCGGCTCTGGCTCTTCGACCACCTGTGGTCCGACCTGGTGCCCAGCCTGGTCAACCTCGTCTACGGGTACGCGCTCGCCGTCGTCATCGGCGTGGCGGCCGGGCTCCTGCTGGGGTCGCTGCCGCGGCTGCTCGACGCCGTCGAGCCGGAGCTCGAGTTCCTGCGCGCGGTGCCCGCGGTGGCGCTGCTGCCGGTGGCCGTGATCGTGCTCGGCCTCGGCGACGGGATGCGGGTGTCCATGATCGCCTTCGGCGCGGTGTGGCCGGTGCTGATCAACACCCTCGCCGCGGTCTCCGGGATCGACTCGGTGCAGCGCGACGTCCAGCAGGCGTTCGGCCTGTCGCTGCCGACCCGCGTGCTGCGGGTGCGGCTCGGCGCGGCGATCCCGCAGATCGTCGCCGGGGCCCGGGTCAGCCTGTCGGTCGCGGTGGTGCTGATCGTGGTCAGCGAGATGCAGGGGGCCGACCGGGGCATCGGCAACTTCCTGCTGAACGCCGAACGCTCCTTCGCCCTGACCGACATGTGGACCGGCATGGTCGTCCTCGGTGTCGTCGGCTACCTGCTCAACCTTCTGTTCCGGCGGCTCGAGCGTGTGCTCCTGCGCCACTACCCGCCCGCACGCAGCGGCCCGTCTTCCGTGGAGGCACGATGAACCCGCTCGAAACCCCGGAGCCCGCGCTGGTCGAGGTGGCCGGCGTCGGCCACGACTACCCGCAGGGAAACGGCGTCCACCGCGTGCTCGACGAGGTCGGCTTCACCGCGAACGCCGGTGAGGTGGTCTGCATCGTCGGCCCGTCCGGCGTCGGCAAGACCACGCTGCTGCGCAGCATCGGCGGCCTTCAGCGGCCGACCCGCGGCACCGTCACCATCGGCGGCGAGCAGCTCGACGGCCCGAGCGGCGCGGTCGGCCTGGTCTTCCAGGACTACAGCCGCTCACAGTTCCCGTTGCTCTCGGTGCTGGACAACGTCACGCATCCGTTGCTCGGCAAGTATTCCCGCGCCGAGCGGGCCGAACGCGGCCGCACCG